>CBFHLF010000224.1:0-3413 GCA_965656555.1 uncultured Acidiluteibacter sp.
ACTCAGGATATGGGCGTATTATCAATATCATATCTACTTCTGTAAAGATTCCATTGACAGGCTTAGGGGTTTCAAATACCGTTCGTGGAGCAGTAGGAAATTGGTCGAAAACAATGGCAAACGAACTTGGGAAATATGGTATTACAGTAAATAATGTGCTTCCAGGAGCGACTGCAACAGAGCGACTAACCCAAATAGTGAGCAATAAAGCTTCAAAAACTGGGAAAGCAGAAGCCGATGTAATGAAAGGAATGGAAGCGCAAGTACCTATGAATAGAGTAGCTCAACCAGAAGAAGTTGCCAATGCAGCTGCCTTTTTAGCCTCTCCTGCAGCCGGCTATATTAATGGAATAAACATTCCTGTAGATGGAGGAAGAACGGGCAGTTTATAGCTAGTATTGGAGACGTATTCCTGCTCGGTTTTTAGCTAAAAAAAAGTCGGGTTGTTATTTTGATTTTTATTCATGAAAAACTGCATGACAATTTATATCAACGCTCGCTTTTTAACTCAGCAAACTACAGGTGTGCAGCGTTTTGCCATGGAGGTTTGCAAAGAGTTATCTGAACGAGCTGATGTTAATCTAATCTTGCTGGCTCCTCAGAACATAAACAATAGTAGATATCCTAAAAAAGCGAAACTGATTACCTTCGGAACATACTCGGGCCATTTATGGGAGCAATTTGAACTCCCCAAATACCTTAAGAAAATAGGAAGTCCGCTCCTACTTAACTTATGCAATACGGCTCCATTAAATTACAAGAATACAGCAGTTACAGTTCATGATTTAGCATTTAAACAACATCCGGAGTGGTTCACACTACCATTTAGGATGTTGTATAATTTCCTTATCCCAAAAATTGCACGAAAAGCACAAGTGGTTTTTACCGTTAGCAATACCATAAAAGAAGAACTAGCCTCTTGTTATGAATTAAAACATAACAAAATACATGTGATTTACAATGGACTACCCAAAGTATTCCAAACAACGGAGTCGATAAATAAAAAAGATGATAAAGCACCTTATTTTCTCACCATTGGTGGAAAAAATCCACGAAAAAATCTGAATCGTATAATCGAAGCATTCGAGCAACTTCCGAATAAACAATATACGCTTAGAGTAGTAGGCCAATCCGATGCAAACTTCAACACTTCAAAAAACAGCGAAGAAACAACTTCTTTCCCGATCATATATCATACTGAAACAAGTGATGAGGAACTGAAACAACTTTATATCGGAGCTACAGGCCTAATATACCCTTCGTTATATGAAGGGTTCGGAATTCCACCATTAGAGGCACTAAATTTAAATTGCCCTATTATTTTATCTAATATTACTGTGTTCGAGGAATTGTACGCCAATTTTGCCATATTTGTCGATCCATATGATGTCAATAGCATTTCAAAAGGGATTCAACAATTAGCAGAAGGAAAAAACAAGCCAATTGATAAAAAAGAACTTCTTATATTGAACGCCACCTGCTCTTTTGAGCAGTCAGCCGATGTGCTATTTAATGTCATCAATAAATTATAACAGTGGTATAAGAGAAATCTCATACCTATAAAAATAAGGCAAATTGGGAAAAAAAATTAAGGTTGCTATTGTGCATGATTGGTTCACCGTGAATGGAGGAGCAGAGAAAGTGTGCAGAGAAATTGTCAACTGCTATCCAGATGCTGATATTTATAGCTTAATTGATTTCTTGTCTGAAGAGGACAGGCAGACCATCTTAAATGGGAAAAAGAGCAATACCTCTATTATTCAACATTTCCCATTTCCTCGAAAACTCTATCGTTACTATTTACCGTGGTTTCCTTATGCTATTGAGCAGTTGGATCTATCTTCATACGATTTAATCATATCATCCTCTTATGCAGTAGCTAAAGGTGTATTAGTTAATAGTAATCAGCTGCATGTCTGCTATTGTCATAGCCCCATGCGGTATTTATGGGATCTGTATTTTGATTATGTACCCAAAACAACTTGGAGAAATTTTATCCCTAATTACTTCATGAGAAAACACTTGTCAATACTTAGGGTGTGGGATGTAGTTTCAAGTAACCGAGTAGATGTATTTATAGCAAACTCTAAAAATATTGCACAGCGCATTAACAAGATTTATAGAAGAGACGCAGAAGTCGTCTATCCGCCAATGAGCACAGAGCGGTTTCATTTAATAAATGAAAAAGAAGACTATTATGTTTCTGCATGTAGGCTGGTACCTTACAAAAAAGTAGAGCTTATTGTAAAAGCGTTTAAATTACTACCCAATAAACGGCTAAAGGTAGCTGGAGGTGGTCCTGAACTTAATAAAATAAAAAAATTAGCAAAGGGCTCTCCCAATATTGAGGTTTTAGGATATGTCGAATCAGATGCCTTACCTGCTATAGTTGGGAAGGCGAAGGGCTTTATCAATGCTTCTTTTGAGGATTTTGGAATTGCACCTGTAGAAGCACAAGCTTGTGGGACACCGATAATCGCCTATGCAAAAGGCGGAATTCTAGAAACGACAATAGAAGATAAAACTGCTGTTTATTTTAACGAACAGTCCGTTGAGTCCATTGGGGCTGCAATAGAAAAAATTGAAATGACTTCGCTGTGGAGTGCTGAAGAAATTAGTGCATATGCGTCCGGTTTTAATAATGAACGCTTTCGAACAGAGCTTACCAAAATAGTTGATCGATGTCTGTAAAGTCATTTTTTAAAGAGCATTTCTTTATTCTCATGAGTTGCTGTTTAGCTGCATCTATGGTACTCTTCAGAAAAGCAACACCTTATTTTATTGGCTTTTGGTTTATCAGTTCAATTTTCGAAGCCTTTCAAAATAGAAACGAGCCCTTTCTTCAGAACCTTAAATGGACTTCAATAATTGCAGCACTATTTATGATTTATTTAGGGTATTTTCTTTTATCTGATTTTAGCAGACCTGCAAGCCAAGCAATTGAAATAAAGGCTTCTTTTCTTGTTTTTCCATTGGGATTTTTCCTGCGTAAAAAACCAATTACTCAAAAAGAACTTTCAATAATCTTGCTCTTCTATCAACTGGCCTGCTTGGCTTCTGCTACTTTTGTTTCTCTTAGATTATTAGATGCAGGTGTGCTAAGTCTTGGTCACTTATCTGCAAATGAATTCACCTATGCAGTGCGAACATTTTCAGAGGATACATTAGGAGTGCACCCGACCTACCTCAGCATCTTTTATTTGTTTTCTATTTATCTTATAATTAGCAAAAATGGTTACCATCAGTGGGTTCACAGACCAATTCTAAAAAAATTACTAAAAACGATACACGTCTTGTTAACGAGCACTATATGCCTGCTCTTGGTGGCGAAAGCTCCTTTAATCGCTTTCATCATAGCATTTGGCGTGGTTAGCATCCTTAAAAGTTGGAAAAAAGGATTACTGCTACTGGCC
>CBFHLF010000225.1:0-3377 GCA_965656555.1 uncultured Acidiluteibacter sp.
CCGAGGTTCCTTTGCTCAAGGGTTCAGAGCTCCAACGCTGAAGGAATTGTATTTCAACTTTGACGATGTGAATCATTCGTTATTCGGAAACTCAGATTTAAAAGCAGAACAGTCGAACAACTATTCCTTCAGTATTTCTCATAAAAAGTTAGTTCAAAAAGTATTGATAAAAAGTTCCATCAATTTGTTTTACAACGACATCACCAACTTAATTGAATTCGCTCAAGTTTCTACCAGTGGCGACACTGCCATTTATGTGAACATTGGTAAAAATAAAACGCAAGGAGCAACTGCTAACGTTTCTTTCATCAGAAATGCGCTAAAAGTCAACCTAGGCGCTTCTTACATTGGTCGATACAATGACCTTTCAGATGACATTTCGGTGGATGAATTCAGCTATTCTGCAGAATTTATGGCCAATGCCTCTTACGTCTTTAAAAAACCTCAACTCACCCTTTCTACTTACTTCAAGTACCAAGGAGAGTTACCAAGCTTTGGATACAACACCGATGGAGCAATCGCAAAACAAACCATTGAAAGCTACCAATTGCTTGATGCCACTATATCTAAACAGTTTTTTAAACGACGTTTTGTAGTGGCTTTAGGCGTAAAAAACATATTTGATGTGCAGCAAGTGAACTCCAATTTATCGAGTAACAATACACATAGCGGTTCAGGATCATCCATTTCTGTGGGAACAGGAAGAACCCTATTTCTTAAGTTAAACCTTCAAATTTCTAAAAATTGAGACGAATAATATTCCCAATAATTGCGCTCGTATTGATTGCCTGCGAGAAAGAAGAAATACCTTTGGCTTCGCCAGTTACTGAAGGTGAAGTCATCATAAATTCAGTGAATATGACGGAAACCTATGCAGACCAAGTATGGTTTGACTTGGGCACAAACACAGAAATTAGTCGAAACTTGAAGACCGATTGGGACATTTCTTTTGATGCGAGCGATAGCAGTAATTTCATTTATTTAAACAGTGGATTGGCTGCAAAAGCCGCGATTAGCAATACCTCCGATTTCAATAGCCTCACCTCTACTTCTGGACTGAATTTTAAAAGTGATCATCAAACTGGAATAAAAGATAGCTTGGCGATTGGCAATTGGGAAAATCACAATAAAGTAATTGTCATTGATAGAGGATATACGCCAAAAGGAAAATCTATGGGATTGATTAAAATCCAATTCCTCACCATTAAAGATGGAATCTATTCGTTTAAATATGCGAAACTTGATGGTTCAGATTTTCATGAAGCAACCGTTACAAAGAATGACCTTTATAACCGAATCGCTTATTCATTTACCAATCATAATTCCATTCAAGTTGAACCCTTAAAAGCGGCTTACGACATCTGCTTCACACAATACACCCATATTTTTTACGATCCGCTAAACCCTTATTTAGTGACCGGAGTATTGTTGAATCCTTACCGAACCAAAGTAGCCGAAGACAGAAATACTGCCTTTAAAACGATTGATTTAGCATCAACCTCAGGGTATACCTTTTCTACCGATGAAGATGCCATTGGCTACGAATGGAAATACTTTGATTTGAATGACAATACCTTTACCATTTATCCAGAACATGTTTTCATTTTGAACGATAGTGAAGGATATACCTACAAATTGCATTTTTTAGACTTTTATGACGACAATGGAATAAAAGGAACTCCTACCTTTGAATTCAAACGACTATAAAATAAATATGAAAACGATTCTTACTAGTATTTTCACGATTCTTCTTGTTCACGCATCTGTTGCTCAGAAAATGGACGCTTATCAAATATATACTGCCAAAGGCAAAAAGACCACTTATAAAAACTTGGTTAAAGCAGCCGAAAAAAGCGACATCATACTATTTGGAGAATTGCACAACAATGCCATTGCGCATTGGTTGGAGTTGGAAGTATTGAAAAGTATAGCTGAAACAAAAGCAGTAACTGTTGGAGCAGAAATGTTTGAAGCCGACAATCAAGAACCTTTAAATCAATACCTCTCCGATTCTATTGATGCCAAAGGATTAGATACCACCGCACGTTTATGGAACAATTTCAGAACTGATTATCAACCGTTGATTGACTTTGCCAAAAGCAGGCAGTTTCCATTTATTGCCACAAATGTGCCTCGCCGCTATGCGTCTAAAGTCTACAAAGGTGGTTTTGGAAGTTTGGATTCTATTTCTGATTTAGAAAAATCATGGATGGCCCCTCTACCAATTGCATATGATTCTTCATTAAGTGGATACGTAGAAATGTTAAAAATGATGGGTGGACACGGAGGAGACAACCTTCCTAAAGCTCAGGCGCTAAAAGATGCCACTATGGCGCATTTTATCTTAGCCAACTATAATCCAAACAGCACGTTTATACATTACAACGGTGCCTACCATTCTGATGATTACCAAGGGGTATTGTGGTATTTGAAGTTGCAAAAACCGGAATTAAACTACTTGACAATAACTACTGTAACGCAAGACAATGTTTACAAATTATCAGCTGAAGCCAAACAAAAAGCAGACTTTATTATTGTAGTGGATGAGGATGTGACAAACACTTACTAATCACTTAAAACCGACTTCTTAAACTGCTGTGGTGTCATCAACTCCATCTTTTTAAATTGTCGGTTAAAGTAACTCGTGTTATTAAACCCAGACTTGTAAGCGACTTCAGCAATTTGAAGTTTCTTGTTTCGTTTAATCATGCTTTTCGCAAACTTAATCTTCTCCGAATTAATATAATCTATTGGAGAGAACCCCAATGTATTTTTGAACTTTTTATGAAAATGAGAAGCACTCATGCATGCCTTTTCAGCCAATTGCTCCACTGATAAATCCTTTTTGGTTAAATTCTCACGGATGTATTTAATCACCATTCCCATTCTGTTATCGGTCAACATATTCTCCTGATCATTTAAAATAATAGCTTTCGCTTTTGTTTGTAGTAACCGAACCACTAATTCTTGAATCATCAAATCCAACAAGACATCTTTTGATTTATTATTATTGGTAAATGTGTAGACTAATCGTTCAACTAAATGGTTAACAGCTGTATTATTAGTTAAATGAGAAGCTAGATTATCCAATTGCCAATTTCCATTTTCTTCTTCTATTGCGGTATGTTGATTAAAATGAACCACTATGTCATTAATTTTATTGTTATCAATCCCTAAAGCCAAACATTGTGTTGGATCAGATTTCGTAGCAATAGGAAAATCAATCACCATCTCCTTTCTAGTTGGCATCACTACAGATTGCCCAGGATAGAAGTCAAAACTATCTAATCCATCAATATGCATTACTTTTTTACCTGTTAGCATACTTGCAATTACAGGAAAATCAAATGTAAGTGCAACTTTATCAGCTACTTCAT
>CBFHLF010000226.1:0-3375 GCA_965656555.1 uncultured Acidiluteibacter sp.
ATTGTTGGCCATCAAACACCCCGTAAGAATTATAATTGATCCATTCGCCAAGGTTGATGTAACGGCTATTTTTACCTACTTTCAAATCAAGTGGTAAGTGGCGGTGCCCAAAGATGAAAAAATCAATGTGTTCTTTTTGAATGTATTCTTTACTGTATATTGCTAGCCATTCATTTTCTTCACCAAGATAAATTTCATCAGTTTCTCTGTTGGCATTTCTACTTTTCTGTGACCAAAAGTTGGCCATTCCAATGCCTAAGTTTGGATGTATGCGAGCAAATAGCCATTGGCAAACAGGATTAGCAAATACTTTTTTTATGAATTTATAGCCGTGATCGCCGGGCCCCAACCCATCTCCATGACCGATTAGAAATTCTTTTCCGTTGATGGTTTTTCGGATGGAATCGCGGTGAAGCGTAACTCCAAGTTCTTTTGGTAAATAGTCGAACATCCACATATCGTGGTTGCCGATAAATAGTGTAATAGGAATACCACTATCGACAAGTTCAGCGATTTTTCCCTGAAGTCGCACAAATCCTTTTGGTATACTGTGTTTGTATTCAAACCAGAAGTCGAATAAATCACCTACTAAGAATACCTCTGCTGCATCAGACTTTATCTCATCTAGCCATTTTACGATCAGTTTCTCTCGCTTGAGGCTCTCATCGTAGTTAGGCGCTCCTAAGTGAAAATCAGAAGCGAAATAAAGCTTTTTACCTTCAGGTAATGTGGAAGATGAGCTCAAATTATTAGTTAAAGATTTCGTCTAATTTACGACCTAATGCAGGTCCGCGTAAATTTTTAGCAATAATTTTTCCTTCTTTATCTACTAAGATAGAAAATGGAATGCCTTCAATTCCAAACTGTGGAACTACTGATGAATTCCAAAAACTCAAATCACTTACATGTGACCAATCTAAGTTGTCAGCAGCAATAGCATTTGTCCAAGCTGCTTTTTCTCTATCTAAAGAAACACCAAAAACAGTGAATCCTTGAGATTTGTATTTTTCATATTCTACTACTATGTTAGGATTTTCCATTCGACATGGCTTACACCAAGATGCCCAAAAATCAACTAAAACATATTGCCCCTTTAAAGAAGATAGTGCCATTTCGCCTCCCGTAGGAGTTGGTAAGACAATGTCAGGTATGGGTTGACCAATCGCTAGCTTGCTAAATCCGTCAACTCGCTCAGAGAAAACTTTGTAAGTTGGATTTTCGGCATAATTTCCTTTTAATCCATCCCTTACCTTAATATAGTAATCAGTAAAAGCATCCTTGTCTAGCTGTTCCACTATAGCCATAGCGGCGTAGCTGCTTGAATTATTGTCTAAGAATCGTGTGATAAAATCTTGCTTTTTTACTTCAGATGCTTGATATCTGGCTCTGAAGGCAGTCATAATAGAATCTTTCTTTGGATGAGTTTGATAAGGACCAAATGCCTTATTCAAGCTATCTTGATAATTAAAGAATACAAGCATTTCATCATTAAATGCTTTCAGTACTTCTGCATCTTTAGATCCCGTTATGGTGTAGTCTCTATAATTGTTTGCATCTAGCGATATCTCAATTACCTCTTCCGGAGAACTGACAAAAAAGACAAAACCTTGGTTACTAAAATTGAGGCGATAAAATGATTTTTCATCGATGCTTCCATCAAAAGAAAAATTTCCCTGAGGGTCTACCGTCGAGGTGTCGATAGCTAATATTTTACCTTCTGATAATTTTTCCAGTACTACTTGTGGCTGATTATAGTTTTGAATATTTGCAGAAATATCATTTACTGCGGCTTCTTCATTACTGCAAGATGATAATAATGCGATTGCTGTTAATCCGATAATAACTGATTTCATCATTTTATTTTTCTAATGCGTCTCTTAGTAATTGATTGGTAATTTTAGGATCGGCCTTTCCTTTTGAAATTTTCATCACCTCTCCCATAAATAGCCCAAGTAAATTTTTGTTTCCTGCCTTATAAGCAGTCACTTTATCAGGATATTTTCCAATGGCCTCTTGGATGAATCCTTCTAAAGACGAAGAATCAGAATCTTGAATCCAATTGTTAGATTTGGCGATCTCCTCTGCTGAAAGATTAGGGCTTTTGACCATTTCTGGAAACACTTTTTGTGCACCAATGGTGTTGTTAATTTTGCCTGAATCAATCAGCGCAATGAGGCCTGCAATTTTAGCTGGAGCTACCGTAAATTCGTTTATAGAAAGGGCATTTTCATTCAAATAAGATTTGATACTTCCCATTAGCCAGTTGGCAGCACTCTTGTAATTATCGGTGTGTTTAATTACCTCTTCATAGTATAAAGCAATAGCTTTGTCTTCTGTAATCAACTCAGCATCGTAATCGGACAACTTAAGTTGTTTGGTATATTTTTCAATCAGTTCGGCTGGCAACTTCGGAAGCATACTTTTCACATCATCGATGTAACCTTGCTCTACATATACTGCTTGTAAATCCGGTTCGGGGAAATATCGATAATCATGAGCCATTTCTTTGCTTCTCATGACAGATGTTTTTCCTGAGACTGCATCGAAATTCATTGTTTGTTGGGTAATTTCTTCTCCTTTTTCAACAGCTTCAATTTGACGTTTTATCTCATAGCTAATGGCGCGAAAAACGTTTCTTATCGAGTTTAGGTTTTTCGTTTCTGTTCGTTGGCCAAACTCTTTTGCCCCTTTTAAGCGAACGGATACGTTGGCGTCACAGCGCATACTGCCTTCTTCCATGTTTCCATCACAGATTTCTAGGTAACGCACCAATTGGCGAACCTCGGTAAGGTAGTTATATGCTTCTTGTGGTGTTCTTAAGTCAGGCTCACTTACGATTTCTAATAATGGAACGCCTGCTCTGTTAAGATCAATGAGTGTTTTAAAAGGATCCATGTCGTGATTCGACTTACCTGAATCCTCTTCCATATGAATCCTCGTTAGTCCAATTTTTTTTGGGTTGCCGTCATCATCTTTGATCATGATGTGGCCACCTGTACAAATAGGCGTTGTATCTTGTGTGATTTGATATCCTTTAGGTAAATCTGCATAGAAGTAATTCTTCCTAGCAAATTGATTTTCATGAGTAATTTCACAGCCACATGCTAATCCTATCTTTACACCAAATTCCATAGCCTTGGTGTTAAAAGTGGGAAGTGTGCCCGGATGACCCAACGATACAGGGCTTACATTGGTGTTAGGAGTTATGCCAAACTCCGTAGAGTCCGCACAATACATCTTACTTTCTGTCATCAATTGAGCATGAATCTCTAGCCCAATAACAGCTTCGTACTTATCGTAAATTGATTCTTTTTCCATTGTGCTCAAAATTAGCAAAATTTTAAGCGAATGCACTTTTATTTCAAGCTGCTATCT
>CBFHLF010000227.1:0-3366 GCA_965656555.1 uncultured Acidiluteibacter sp.
CTGCTATTGTAAGCGAAGATGACAGACAAGTGAGAGGAGTGGAAGGATCAAGAAGCATCGTTACATGGTTAAATGATGCTGAAGAAGGCGATATTTCTGAGCCATTTGATATAAAAGATGCTTATGTAGTTGCAAAATTAGTAGAGGTAAATGAAGATGGCGTAGCTCCATTTGAAAAAGTAAGAGCTAGAGTAGAATATGAGGCGAAGAGAGAGAAAAAAGCACAGCAGTTTATTGAACAAATGAGCGGATCTCAAAACTTAGCTGATGCTGCTAGCAAAATTGGTGGTCAAGTACAGGATGCTTCAAACGTATCATTTGAAAATCCTTCTCTAGCTGGAGCCGGTAATGAACCCGAGGTGGTTGCAAAGATTACAACTTTATCTGAAGGGCAAATGACAGCAACTCCTATTAAAGGGAAGAATGGCGTGTTTATGGTACAAGTTACTGGAGTAAATGAGCCCGGAGATGCAACGATTGGTGGAATGAAAGCTAATATCCAAACAGCTTACCAATCAAGAGTCAACAATAGACAAGCAATTGATGCTCTGAAAGAGCGAGCTTCTATTGTGGATAATAGATCGAAGTTTTTCTAAAGAATTTTAGTAAATAAATAGAAAGGAGCAATGTAATTACATTGCTCCTTTTTTTTGTGCTAACATTAATTTAACCCAAATTATTATTCTCGTGTTAAATTTAATTTGAGTTAACATTAACTAAACAGTCTATTGTTTGTGTTGGTGTGTTAATATTTTGATTGTTATTGTTTTGGGTGTTTTTTTTAGCTATTTGGTTTTTACAATTGTTTAAACTTCCTATAAACTTGTTTCCATTTATAAATTGGTCTTATGTAATAGTTTTGAGTGAATCAAACAACAACATAAAACCAAACAAAATGAAAGTTATCAAAGGTATAGCGTTATCAGTTTTAGCGCTTTCATTCTACGCTTGTAGTGATGATGAAAAAAACGAACCTGCTGCGGTGCAGTCAGTAAACTTAAAAAGTCATTCCAAATCTCCAATGCTTATGGCTCTTGAGCCTGAGTTTTCTTCATTAAAGGTTTATCCTTTATTGTCTTCAGAAGATCAGTTGCCTGAAACTCCTGGATTTGTTTATGGTTCTATGGCAGATGGTGCAGGTTTACTTAGAAATGGAGATGGTACATTCTCGTTAATTAACAACATTGAAGCTGATTACTCCATAGCTAGAATTAAATTAGATAGAACCTTTAAGCCTGTTGCAGGAGAGTATATTTTAAATGCAGTTGCTACATCTAACACTGCTCAGTGTTCTGGATCGCTTATTACTCCTAAGGAGCATGGTTTTGGCCCTTTATACCTTTCGGGTGGAGAATGGGGTGGATCTTCAAAAGGTGTTTTTGTAACTGATGTGAATAAAAGCTCTGGTTCAGCTTCTTCTCCTGAAATGCTGACTGCTATGGGGCAGTGGTCTACAGAAAACGCTGTAGCTATTGGTAAAGATGCATATCCTAATAAAACAGTTGTTTTTATTGGTGATGACCACTCTGATAACACTGTTCCTTCAGGTCAGTTAGGTATGTACGTAGGGAATAGAGGCGATTTATATGGCGGAAAGCTTTATGGATTAAAAGTTACAGCCGCAAACATCAATTATGAGGTAGATATGGTAGAAGGAACTGCCTATGATATGGAGTTTGTAGAGTTAACCGAAAAAAGTATTGATTTGTTAGATGCTGAAGCAAAGCAGAAAGGTGTAATGGGTTTCTCACGATTGGAAGATATCGATTGGAGAAGAGGAAATGCTGCAGCTCAACGTGAGGTTTATTTTGCGGTTACAGGAAGAAAGAAGACTGACTTAGTTGGAAAGGGAACTACTTATGGGAGAATTTACAAAGTAGTTTTAAATGAAAATGACCCTACTAAAGGTGGAAAAATTACTTGTGTATTAGATGGTGATAATTTAACAGGAAAGGCAAAAATGTTCCACTCTCCTGATAATATTTTAGTAACTGAAAACTTTGCTTACATCCAAGAAGACCCGAATGGCTACCCTGATAATGCAGATAAAGACCACTTTGCTCGTTTATATCAATACAACCTGAATACAGGTCAGATTAAAACAGTAATGGAGTGTGATCAAGTTAGAGCAGAATCATTAGGCTATGGAACTGCATCACGAAACTGGGAAATTACAGGGATGATTGATGTTTCAGAGACTGTAGGAGTAAATAATACTTTCTTAATGATCACTCAAAACCACGGTTGGGAAAAAGCTGATGGTACTGCGTTTACAGATCCTCTAGCAAACCCTGATGTGTCAGGTAGCAGCAAAGAAGGAAGCATGATATACATCGTAAATGGACTTGCTCGATAAAATATAGTAGTATGAATTATAGTTTATTAAGAACTATGGCAAGAGGGGCTTATTTATTTGTAGGCCTCTCTTTGTTGTTAGTAAGTTGTTCTGATAAGGAAAAAAAGAAAGACTTAACTCAAACACCCTTTCAATTAATTGAAAAGCATTACATAAGTCAATTGGATAGTATCTCTTTGTTGTTGCAAAATATTTCGGACACCGCGACCTTGGCGGATGCTCAAAAGGGATTCTTGTCTGCTCGGTTGATGGCAAAGAGAGTAGAGCCCATATTATCGTTTACTGAGTTGGAAAGTTATAAAACCATTTTTCAACCCAACATTTTAAAAGTCATAGAAGAAGACGCTACAGACATTAAGAAAATAGAGGCAAAAGGATTTCAGGTCCTCGAGGAGGCATTATATGCTGATTCGGTCGATTGGGAACTAGTGCATAAGAATGCTATATTTCTAACTAAACGATTCCAATTAATTGAAAAAAATGTACACTTGGAAGATTACCAGGCGTATCATTTTCTTTGGATGTTTAGAAATGCTTTCACGCGAATTGCGACTACTGGTATTACTGGTTTTGACTCACCGGTTCTAGGTCAATCTTTAAGGGAAAGTGCACTCATTTATGAGGAGCTTAGTTTTTTATTAGACTATTTTGAGCCAAACTTTCAAGAAGATGAATTGTATCAAAATTGGAAAAAAGAACTCAAATTGGCAAAGCAATTCTTAGCAAGCGACTTTGATGATTTTAATCGGTATGAATTTATCAGAACTCATATCAACAATCAGTTTGACTTATGGAATAGAACAGTGGCAGATTGGGAGGTAGAATTCCCTTTTGAAATGGCTATTCAGAACGATGCACCTCATTTATTTGATTCGTCCACATTCAATGTGGGATTTTTCTCAGAAAGAATATGGGCGGAAATTACCAAAGAAAAAATTGCTTTAGGTCGAAAACTCTTTAACGATAGTTCATTGTCTATAGATGGGTCAATGAGTTGTAGTACTTGCCAT
>CBFHLF010000228.1:0-3328 GCA_965656555.1 uncultured Acidiluteibacter sp.
GCGCCTAATTCTTTAGCTAAATCTTCTACCATTCCCCAATTTTCAGGACCTTTCAATCCTCTTCCTGCTGAAACTACTTTCTCCGCCTCTGTTAATGGAAGGTCAGTAGACTCTTTGATCACTTCTTTTACAGTTAGTGATGCAGCTCCTGCCTCTGGGTTGAAATTTTCAACTGCTGCAGTTCCACCTACTGCTGATTTATCAACTGAGTTAGGTAAAAGTGATATCACTTTCTTTTCGGTACTTATTGAGATATTTGCGAAGGCTTTTCCTGAAAAAACAGCCTTACGAACAGTAAAGTCTCCGTCTGTTTTCGGATAATCTACCGCTCCACTTACTAACCCTGCGTCTAATCTCGCAGCTACTCTAGGAGCGATGGCCTTTCCAGTAAAGTCATGAGAGAAAATAATCACGTCAGCATTCTCGGCTTCTACCGCTGCAGTCACTACTTTAGTGTAAACTGAAGGGTCAAATGAATTGAATTGATCGCCATTCGCATGCAGTACTTTTGTTGCACCGTATTCTCCTAATGCGTTTGCATCATCACAGGCTCCAACTACAATTGCAGTAGCAGAAGTACCCATGTCTTTTGCAATTTTTGAACCATAAGCCACTGCTTCCAGCGCCGACTTGTGGATTTTTCCATTTGCTGTATTAGCGTATATTAAAATTGACATTGTCGTGTGTTTTTTAGTTTAGATAACTTTTGCTTCGTTATGCAATAATTCAATTAATTCACCAACGTTATCGGCATCGATAAAGTGACAGTCTCCTTTTGCAGGAGGTAATTCGTAGCTGCTTATACTCGTAGCTGCTGTAGCTCCTGATGCAGCTACTACGTTTAGAGGTTTTGTTCTTGCAGCCATGATTCCTCTCATATTTGGAATTCTAGCTTCAGCCATTCCTTTTGCAGCACTTATTACCGCAGGAGTAGAAAGTTCTACTACTTCAGTACCACCTTGAATATCTCTACTAACAGTAGCAGTTGTACCTTCCACGTCTAATTTAGTTGCTAATGATACGTACGGAAGATCCATTAACTCAGCAACCATTGCTCCAATCTGAGAACCATTGTAATCAATTGTTTCCTTACCTAATAAGATTAAATCAAAACCTTCAGCTTTTGCATACACTGATATCTCTTTTGCTGTTTGTAAAGCATCGGTTGGATTGGTATCGATTCGAACTGCTTCGTCTGCTCCAATTGCTAATGCTTTTCTAATGATTGGGTCATTGTCTGATCCACCTACGTTTAGCACTGTTACGCTTCCTCCGTGTTGCTCTTTCAACTCAAGGCCTCGCACTAATGCGTACCACTCATCATATGGATTAACGATAAATTGTACACCGTTGGTGTCAAATTCTGTGTTGTTGTTAGTAAAGGCAATCTTCGCTGTAGTGTCAGGAGCCTTACTGATACAAACTAATATTTTCATCTTTAAAGTATTATTATGTAACTAATCTTCTAAAATATGCAACAAAAATACACCCTTTTGGTTTCTAAAACGACGAGTTCTTTGGTGCTTTTTTAATGCTTCACAAAACTAATTTAAAAAAGAAAGAAATAAAAGTATTATGCGCGCACATTATTTTCGAAAAATAATATGGTTGCCTAATTAAAGCTTTGTCAACGACGTATTAATTTTCTATTTTTGCAGGCGATAAAATGGATGCAATACCTTATATATAGAACGTATGAAAACATTACAATTTAGAGAAGCACTTCGCGAGGCAATGAGTGAGGAGATGCGCAATGACAACAATATTGTGCTAATAGGAGAAGAAGTAGCTGAATACAATGGTGCTTACAAAGTGAGTCAAGGGATGCTTGATGAGTTTGGTAAGGATAGAATAATCGACACACCAATTGCAGAATTAGGTTTTGCTGGTATTGGGGTAGGTGCAGCTATGAATGGTTTGCGACCTATAATAGAATTCATGACATTTAACTTTTCGCTAGTAGCAATTGATCAAGTGATTAATTCAGCTGCTAAAATGTATCAGATGAGTGGTGGACAATATAATGTACCGATGGTATTTAGAGGGCCTACTGCTTCAGCAGGTCAGTTGGGTGCTCAGCACTCACAAGCTTTTGACAGTTGGTATGCCAATACTCCGGGTCTGAAGGTTGTTGTGCCGTCAAATCCCGCTGATGCAAAGGGTCTACTTAAGTCAGCAATTCGCGACAATGACCCTGTAATTTTTATGGAGTCTGAGCAAATGTACGGCGACAAAGGAGAGGTTCCTGAAGGAGAATACATCATCCCTATTGGAGTGGCAGATGTTACCCGAAAAGGTGATGATGTAACGTTGGTTTCATTCGGTAAAATTGTAAAAGTAATGAACGAGGCTGCTGAAGCTTTAGCTAAAGATGGTATTCAGGCAGAGACAATTGATTTAAGAACAATACGACCTATCGATTACCAAGCAGTAATTGATTCTGTTAAAAAAACGAATCGTTTAGTTATTATTGAAGAGGCTTGGCCTTTAGGAAATATCTCTACAGAATTGTCTTACATGGTTCAGAAGCATGCATTTGATTTCTTAGATGCACCTATACAACGGATCAATACGGCTGATACGCCACTTGGTTATGCAAACGTATTCGTAGAAGAGTTTTTGCCAAATGCAAAAAAGGTGATAGACGCTGTAAAAGACGTGATGTACTTGAAAAAGTAATTGCTTGTTTAGATAAGTGCTTTAAGCCAATCGATTAAGTTCGGTTGGCTTATTTTTTTTGCTAAAAATTGGCATGGTACTTTTTTTTTTGTTACTTGCTTTTTTTAACAAAAATTTAAATTTACTATGAGTGATTTGTTTCTGTACTCCGTTCCTTTTTTAGGAATCATTGGATTAATTGTAATGGCCATCAAGTCAGCTTGGGTTTCTAAGCAGGCTACCGGCGAAGAAAACATGAAAGAGCTAGCAAAGTACATTGCCGATGGCGCAATGGCATTTTTGAAGGCAGAGTGGAAAGTAATGACCTATTTTGTGATTGTAGCTGCTTTGTTGTTAGCTTGGTCTGGAACAATGACTGACCCCAATCATCCACAAACACATCCTGTAATTGCAATCACATTTGTGATTGGGGCCTTTTTATCGGCACTTGCGGGTTACTTGGGAATGAACATCGCTACTAAATCAAATATTCGAACGACACAAGCAGCCCGAACTTCGCTTCAGCAAGCTCTAAAAGTTTCCTTTAATGGAGGAACTGTTATGGGGCTTGGAGTAGCAGGACTTGCCGTTCTTGGTCTAGGTGGTTTGTTTATTGTAATGCTAGCAATGTTTGGTCCTGACGGGACTTTTACCGATAAAGGAAGTTATA
>CBFHLF010000229.1:0-3313 GCA_965656555.1 uncultured Acidiluteibacter sp.
AATATACAGTGCTATATAGTAATAAACAACTCAACGTAAAGCTAAGCACCTTTAGAAATGTAACCGAACCAGGTAACAAAGAAGAGTGGTCGTTAAAAGTAACAGATGTAGATGAAAATTCTATTCAGGCGGAAGTGTTGGCTTCTATGTACGACCAAAGCTTAGATGTTTTTAAGAGTAATAGTTGGAACTTTTTCCCTTACCGGAATAACTATAGTCGTTCCAATTGGCAGTTTGATCAATATTATAGAGGCGCTTCTTTAACCAATTATTATCAACCTAATGGCAATAGTATGCCGAGTCCCATCAATTATAAAAACCTAAATTTCTTTGGGTTTGAAGGAAGTCGACAATACTATGCTAGAAATTCTCTTGTTCAAATGGATGCAGCCATGAGTTCGTCAATTGGATACGTTACTAAAGAAAAAATTAACGCAATGGCTGTAAGGTCGGCAAATGAAGATGATGAGATACTTGCTGAAGAAGCTATTTATGAAATTGAAGAAAAAATCAAGTCTGCTAACCAAACTCCATACATCCGTTCCGACTTCCGAGAAACAGCGTTCTTTTATCCACATTTAGAAACCAATAAAGACGGAACGGTAGATTTTACATTTACGATGCCTGATGCGTTAACGCGCTATAAATTTATGGCAATGGCGCACACCACCGATTTAAAAATTGGCACTTCACTAGAAGAAATAGTTGCACAAAAAGAATTGATGGTCATGCCCAATCCACCACGGTTTTTCAGAGAAGGAGATACGTTGGTATTTTTAACCAAAGTGGCCAATATTAGCAAGAAAGCACAAGAAGTTGCTGCAAATATTGCCTTTTTTGATGCATTATCGATGAAACCGATCAATTTATTGGTCAATGGGGATGCAAATCAAAATATCACTATAGATGCTAAAGGAAATGGAGTTGTTAAATGGGAAGTGGCTATTCCTAGCGGATTACAAGCTGTAACCTATAAAGTTGTTGGCGAAAGCAATACCCACAGTGATGGAGAGGAGAGAACAATACCTGTATTGACCAATCGAATGATGGTAACAGAAGCGTTTCCGCTGCCAATAAATGGAAAAGGAAGTAAGCAATTTACGTTTGACAAGTTGGGGAATAATGCATCAACTACCTTAACGAGTGAGCGTTTTACGGTGGAATATACTTCTAACCCTGCTTGGTATGCCATTCAAGCATTGCCATATTTAATGGAATATCCGTACGAATGTGCCGAGCAAACCTTTAGTCGCTTGTATGCAAATACCATTGCAACGCATATTGCCAATTCTGATCCTAAAATAAAGCGCGTATTTGAAATTTGGCGGCAGTATCAGCCAGACGCATTGCTGTCAAACCTAGAGAAAAATCAAGAGTTAAAAGCTTTGATGATTCAAGAAACACCATGGTTAAGAAATGCAAAAAGCGAAAGTGAGCGCAAACGCAGATTAGGAGAGTTATTCCAATTGGACAGAATGGAAAGACAACTGGAGCGTTCAATTAAGCAGTTGGAACAAATGCAACTTCCTTCCGGCGCATGGCCGTGGTTTGATGGCGGAAGAGAGAATAGATACATTACGCAGCACATCGTTAGCGGATTTGGTCATTTAAAGCAATTGGGCATGATTGATCTGGAAAAGGAGTCTAAATTAAATCAGCTATTGAATAATGCAATCGTTTACTTAGATGCGCAGCTACAAAAAGATTATGACGACTTAGTTCGATTAAAAGCTGATTTAACACAGAAGCAAATTTCTTCATTTCAGATTCAGTATTTCTATGCACGCAGTTTCTTTATCGAGAAAGCAGTCTCAACGACCAACAAGGTAGCATTCGATTACTTCTACAAACAATCGAAGAAGTATTGGTTAGATTATAGTTTGCAATTGAGAGGGATGATTGCGCTATCTGCTCAACGTAATAAAGATATTGAAGTAGCTAAAAAAATCATGGCTGCAGCAAAAGACATTGCAATTTACAACGATGAAATGGGCATGTACTGGAAAGACAATCGAAGAGGTTACTATTGGAATCAAGCACCCATAGAAACTCAAGCCTTGATGATAGAGGCGTTTGATGAGGTGTTTGACGACAAGAAATCAGTTGAGTTACTCAAGATATGGTTACTCAAACAAAAGCAAACCCAAGATTGGAAGACCACCAAAGCAACAGCTGATGCCTGTTATGCATTGTTGTTAAAAGGAACGGATTTACTGACAATGGAAAATACGGTGAGTTTGATTGTTGGGGATCAGCAATTGGATCCTGCTAATGATCCATCGTTGAAAACAGAAGCTGGAACAGGTTACTTTAAGAAATCGTGGAGTGGAGGTGATGTGTCACCAAAAATGGGAAACATTACTGTTAAAAAAACGAACGAAGGCGTAGCTTGGGGTGCGGCTTATTGGCAGTACTTTGAAGATTTGGATAAAATTACTTTTGCAGAAACCCCGTTGAAATTGAATAAAGAGCTATTTGTGGAAGTGGTTACTAATTCAGGAAATCAATTAAAGAGAATATCGAACCAATCACCTATTCAGATTGGTGATAAGGTAATTGTAAGAGTGGAGTTGCGATCAGACAGAGATTTGGAATTTGTGCATTTAAAAGATATGAGAGCTTCAGGTTTTGAGCCGATTAATGTGTTGTCGAGTTATAAATACCAAGATGGTTTAGGCTATTATGAAAGCACAAAAGACGCAGCGACTAATTTCTTCATCTCATATTTGAGAAAAGGAACCTATGTTTTCGAATATGAGCTAAGAGCAAATATCGCAGGACAATTTTCAAATGGAATCACACAAGTGCAGTGTATGTATGCACCGGAGTTTACGGCTCATAGTAATGGCGAGCGGGTGATAATAAAATAGGGGTATTGGTTGATGTTGCATCAAATGATATATTTGCTAAAAAATACAAATTATGAGAAAGATTAAAATAGCGACGTTCTTCGTTTTTGCTGCGTTTTTGGCAGCTTGTGGTGGTAGTTCAGATGGAAGTGCAGAAGAATCAGCAACAGAAGAAGTAGTTAGTTACGAAGGAATGACGAAGCTAGACCTGAGAGAGCATGGGTTTGAAGGAACTATTTATATTCCAAATGAAGACTTCGGGCAGCCGATCGTCGAAAGAACAGATTGGGGTAGTGTTAAAATATCTGTAGGTGATCGTTTTGGTATCGAATTACAACAAGAACCAATGAGCTATGACATGCGCATGAGTGAAATTATGGAAGCACAAGTGTTCGAAACAGAATTATTGGAAGAAGTTACTCCTTTGTTAGTTTGGAGAAATACGATTCCTGATAGTGGGATAG
>CBFHLF010000230.1:0-3308 GCA_965656555.1 uncultured Acidiluteibacter sp.
AAAAAATAATTCAGATTAATATAGAAGAGGAAATGAAGTCCGCCTACATCGATTATTCGATGTCAGTTATTGTCAGCAGAGCACTGCCTGACGTAAGGGACGGAATGAAGCCTGTTCACCGTCGTATTCTTTTTGCGATGCAAGACCTCGGATTACTTTCTAATCGAGCATATAAAAAGTCCGCTAGAATTGTCGGAGAGGTATTGGGTAAGTATCACCCACATGGAGATACTGCTGTATATGATACAATGGTGCGTATGGCGCAACCATGGTCGCTAAGATATATGTTGGTTGATGGACAAGGTAACTTTGGATCAGTTGATGGTGATAGCCCGGCAGCAATGAGATATACTGAAGCAAGACTTCGAAAAATTTCCGAAGAGATGTTGGCAGATATCGATAAAGAAACAGTGGACTTCCGATTGAATTTTGATGATTCTATTGAAGAACCAACAGTGCTTCCAACTCGAATTCCTAACCTATTAGTTAATGGAGCTTCTGGTATTGCAGTAGGTATGGCGACCAATATGGCACCTCACAACCTTACAGAGGTTATAAATGGTACTGTAGCTTACATTGATAACAATGATATAGAGGTGTCTGAATTAATGCAACACGTTAAGGCCCCAGATTTTCCTACAGGCGGTATTATTTATGGTTATGAAGGTGTAAAGGATGCTTTTGAAACCGGGAAAGGGCGTATCGTAATGCGTGCTAAAGCCGAAATTGAAATTGATGAAAAGAATGGTCGAGAGAAAATTATCGTAACAGAAATTCCTTACCAAGTAAACAAAGCGGATCTTATCAAACGTACTGCTGACTTGGTAAATGATAAGAAAATTGAAGGTATTTCTGATATCAATGACGAATCGGATAGAAATGGTATGCGTATCGTATACGATTTGAAACGAGATGCGATCACAAATGTGGTGTTAAATAATTTGTATAAGTATACCTCTTTACAGACCTCATTTAGTGTAAATAACATCGCATTAGTTGAGGGTCGACCTGAGATGCTTAACTTGAAAGACATGATTCGGGAGTTCGTTAATTTCCGTCATGAAGTAGTGGTGCGAAGAACGAAATATGATCTAAGAAAAGCACAAGAAAAAGCACACGTTATTGAAGGGTTGATTATCGCTATTGATAACCTTGATGAAGTAATTGCTTTGATTAGAGGTTCGCAAACACCTGAGATTGCTCGTGAAGAATTAATGACTCGATTTTCATTATCTGAGATACAAGCCAGAGCAATTCTTGATTTACGTCTTCAAAAACTTACTGGTCTTGAACGAGATAAATTGAAAGACGAGTATGCTGAGTTGATGAAGCTTATTGCACATTTAGAAAACATCTTAGCTGATGAAACTTTAAGAATGAGCATCATTAAAGAAGAGTTAGAAGAAGTGCGTGACAAGTATGGTGATGAACGTAGAAGTATCATCGAATATTCTGCAGAAGACTTTACCATTGAGGATATGATTCCTGATGAGCATGTTGTAGTTACCATCTCGCATTTAGGATACATTAAGCGAACGCAACTATCAGAATACAAACAGCAGAACAGAGGTGGCAAGGGAAGTAGAGCAAGTGCAACTAGAGGAGAAGATTTCCTAGAGCATTTATTTACAGCTACAACTCACAATTATCTATTGATTTTTACTGAAAAAGGTAAATGTTTCTGGATGCGTGTTTTCGAAATTCCTGAAGGAACAAAAACCTCTAAAGGTAGAGCGATTCAAAACTTGATTAGCATTGAACCTGACGATAATGTAAAAGCTTATATTAACGTAAAGGACTTGAAGGATGAAGAGTATATCAAGAATAACTTCATCGTGATGTGTACCAAACAAGGTATTATTAAAAAAACAGCTTTAGAGGCGTATTCTCGACCAAGAACAAATGGAATCAATGCTATAACGGTTAGAGAAAATGACATTCTTTTAGAGGCTAAAATGACATCTGGAGAAGATGAAATTATGATGGCCTTGAAATCTGGTAGAGCAATTCGATTCAATGAATCAAAAGTGCGACCAATGGGTAGAAATGCTTCGGGTGTTAGAGGAGTTACCTTAAGTAGCGATACGGATGAAGTTGTAGGTATGGTGACTGTTGAGCGCCCACTGGAGCAAACAGTACTTGTGGTTTCCGAGAAAGGGTATGGAAAACGGTCTTTCTTAAATGATCCTGAAGACGGTGGTGAAATTTATCGTATTACCAATCGAGGTGGTAAAGGTGTAAAAACATTAAGCATTACTGAAAAGACAGGGAACCTTATCGCCATCAAATTAGTTACTGATGAAAATGACTTGATGATCATCAACCGTTCAGGCATCATGATTCGTATTGCTGTAGCTGATTTAAGAGTAATGGGAAGAGCCACTCAAGGTGTACGCTTGATCAACTTGAAATCTAATGATTCAATCGCTGCTGTAGCAAAAGTAGATGTAGAAGAGGAAGAAGAATTGATCTATGATGAAGATGGTAATGTCATTGAAGGAGAGATTGATACTCCTACTGATGGTGGCGAAGATACTACTGAAGATGAGTCTGGCAAGGATATTGATAACACAGAAGAGTAAAAATTAACATACGTAAAATTTAAGAAGAATAGATATGAAAAATAAGACAATTGCGCTATTAGGAATTGCTCTGATGGGTGGATTACCGACCTTTGCACAGAAAAACAAGGTAACATCTGCATATAATTATAATCGATCTTTTAAAAGAGATAAAGATTGCAGTGAGCTAAAAAAAGGAATTGCTGCTATTGAGGAAGCTGCAAACAATTCTTCTACGAGCGCATGGCCAAAAACATATTACTATGGAGGTAATTTGTATTTTGGTGCGTTAACAGTAGCACCAAAAGAATGTAGGGAGTCCATTCCGAATGCATTAGAAAAATCAATGGAATTTTACCTAAAAATGGTAAAGTTTAACATTGAGGAAAATGCTAAAGTAGCTTCAGCGAATCTTTCAACCGAAGAAGGTAAAGAAATTTTAAAGGCTGCAGTGCTAAATAAAGAAACCTCTTACGACGATAGAGATTGGCAAGCAGATGTAATGAGAGCAAAACTTCCTGTTATCTCAAATGCATATATTAATAAAGGAGTAGAAGCTTTTCAAAAATCTGACCCTAAAACTGCTTTAACTCAGTTTGAAACGTCACTTTACTTGAGTGAATTAATGGGAAGAATTGATACGCTCGCTATTTACAACTCTGCGTTAGCAGCTGAGAACAGCCAACAATATGATAAAGCTTTAGTTTCGTACAATCGATTGACTGATTTGAAGTATGGTGATGCTAA
>CBFHLF010000231.1:0-3296 GCA_965656555.1 uncultured Acidiluteibacter sp.
ACAAGCTGGATATAAAGTAGAAGTTTTTGAAAAAAATGAACAAACCGGTGGACGGGCTCGTCAGTTCAGTTCTGAAGGGTTTAAATTTGACATGGGTCCAAGTTGGTATTGGATGCCAGATGTCTTTGAATCATACTTTAAAGATTTTGGTAAAAAGCCTTCAGATTATTACAATTTAAAGCGTTTAGACCCTTCTTACGTTATCTATTTCCAAAACGGAGAAAAATGGGATATTCCTGCCGATTACTTCGAGTTTAAACAATTGTTAGAGTCAAAGGAAGAGGGAGCAGGAAATCAATTAGATCGATTTTTAGCTGATGCGCAATATAAATATGAGGTTGGTATAAACGATTTGGTTACTAAACCGTCATTATCCATTACAGAATTTATTGATTGGAGAGTGATTGTCGGTTCATTGCGATTGAACTTATTCAGTTCTTTCAGCAGTCATGTTAGAAAATATTTCAAGCACCCCAATATTATTGAGCTAATGGAGTTTCCGGTACTTTTCCTAGGTGCAAAACCTGAGAAAACACCTGCCCTTTATAGCTTAATGAATTATGCAGATATTAAATTAGGAACATGGTATCCTGATGGAGGGATGTATAAAATAGTTGAGGGCATGACTGATTTAGCCAAAAGCTTAGGGGTTAAGTTCCATTTGAACGCAGAGGTTACTCAATTAATTGTAGAAGAGAAGAAGGTTTCGAGTTTTATAGCTAATGGCAATTCTTATGAATTCGATGCCGTAGTTGGTGGAGCTGATTACAATCACATTGAGCAAAAGCTACTAGAAAAAAAGCACCGCAGATATGATGAGGCATATTGGGATAGCAGAACGATGGCGCCATCTAGCTTAATCTATTATCTAGGTTTCAATAAAAAGGTAGATGGACTAGAACACCATAATCTATTTTTTGATGAGTCATTTGAAACACATGCTGACGAAATTTATGAAAATCCAAAATGGCCGAAGAAGCCTTTATTTTACGTTTCATGCCCATCTAAGATAGACCCAACGGTAGCCCCTGAAGGTGGGGAGAATTTATTTGTATTGATCCCTACTGCACCTGACTTAAAGGATACTCAAGAACACAGAGATAATTATTTAGCCATCGTTTTTGAACGAATGGAACGCCTGCTGGGTCATTCTTTTAAAGACAATTTAGTATATTGTCGTTCGTATGCCCATGCAGATTTCACTGCAGATTATCACGCTTTCAAAGGCAACGCCTATGGTTTAGCAAATACGTTAAAGCAAACGGCCATATTTAAGCCCTCAATGATTAATCCAAAGGTGAAAAATTTGTTTTACACCGGCCAATTAACGACTCCTGGGCCAGGAGTTCCCCCTTCTTTGATTTCAGGAAAAGTCGTGGCAGAACTGATTCAAGAAAAAGTAAACTAATAGCTATGAAATCGATCTACGATAAAATTTCTTTTAAGATAAGTAAGCAGGTTACAAATGCTTACAGTACTTCTTTTTCATTAGGGATTTACATGCTTAGCAAAAAAATACATGACCCCATTTATGGAATTTATGGGTTTGTGAGGTTAGCCGATGAGATTGTTGACACTTTTCATGACTTCAACAAAAAAGAATTATTAGAGGAGTTTAGAAGAGATACATACAAAGCGATCGACCAAAAAATAAGTTTAAATCCGGTTTTACAAGCTTTTCAAATGGCAGTCAATGAATTTTCCATTGAGCGAGAATTAATCGATTCATTTTTGCACAGCATGGAAATGGACTTAGATCAGAAAGAACATGACCAAGCAAGTTTCGAGGAATATATTCTAGGATCTGCTGAAGTAGTTGGTTTGATGTGCTTACGTGTTTTTTGTCAAAAAGATGAAGAGCAGTATCAGCACTTGAAGCCGTCTGCAATGAAACTGGGAGCAGCCTTTCAAAAAATCAACTTTTTACGCGATTTAAAAGCTGATTTCAAGGAAATGGGCCGGAGTTATTTCCCTGGTATTGATATCAACACATTTACTGAAGAAAGTAAGAAAGCCATTGAGGCTGATATCGATAAGGATTTTAAGGAGGCTTACATTGGAATTAAGCAGTTGCCTTCAAATGCGCGCTTCGGGGTTTATACTGCATATGTTTATTATTATGCTTTATTTAGAAAAATACAGGCGACACCATCTTCTACCATTTTGAGTGAACGTATTCGTATTCCGAACAATAAGAAATATCAACTGTTAGTTGGGTCATATATTAAACACAGTTTTAATTTATTGTAATTATGAATCCACACGTCATACTAGTCGATAAAAACGATCAACCATTAGGCATAATGGATAAGTTAGAGGCCCACCAAAAAGGGCTTTTACATCGTGCCTTTTCTGTATTTGTATTTAATGATCAAGGCCAGCTGATGATCCATCAGCGAGCGCTTACCAAGTATCATTCTCCAGGATTATGGACCAACACCTGCTGCAGCCATCAGCAAATGGGCGAAACTAGTTTAGAAGCTGCACACAGAAGACTGGGAGAAGAGATGGGATTTGATTGTGATATGGAAGAAATATTTGAGTTTGTCTATCGAGCTGAGTTTTCTAATGGACTTACTGAGCATGAATACGACCATGTATTTATTGGACATTACAATGAATTACCCAACATAAACCCTGAAGAGGTAAATGCTTGGCGTTGGATAAGTCCGAAAGAACTAGAGGAAGATTTATCAGCTAATCCATCCCACTACACCGAGTGGTTTAAGTTAAGTTGGGAGCGCGTACTTCAGTATCAAATCGAAAAAGCGGCGTAAACAAAGCGACTTTCCTACTGTTATCTTAAAAAAACGAATAGCATGAGTAAGACATATTTAATCGTCGGAGGTACCTCTGGCATCGGTAACGCTTTAGTAAAACAATTATCAGCCGCTGGTAATAGTGTTATTGTCGCTTCTAGAGAAGAAAAAAACATAGCAGGTTTATCCAATGTTACGTTTCAGCAGTTAGACGTTAATGAAGAAGTTCAGTTGGATTTACCTGAATCAATAGATGGCATAGCTTACTGTCCAGGTTCGATAAACTTAAAACCGTTTCATCGAATCAAAGAAGAAGACTTTATGGCCGAGTTTCAATTGAATGCTCTTGGCGCAGTTAAAGTGATACAGCATGCCTTACCTAAGTTAAAAAAAGCCGAAAGTGCTTCTATCGTTTTATTCAGTACAGTAGCTGTGCAAACAGGGCTTACATTTCACACCTCTATAGCAATGGCTAAGGGAGCTCTTGAAGGTCTTGGACGGTCATTAGCGTCTGAATTAGCCCCTAAGATACGCGTA
>CBFHLF010000232.1:0-3295 GCA_965656555.1 uncultured Acidiluteibacter sp.
CCAACACCATCTCCTTCACAGCCTAAAAGTGCCAGTACCACCCCAACTTTTACAGGTGCTGATGCTGTTTTAGTGGGTGTAAATTCCATCACTTCTACTCAAGGATTTAATTTAACGGTAGGCACTGCAGTTGGTCTCTTTTACAACAATGGCGATTTGGTCAATGTAGGTGAGGTAAAAACTAATAGTCAAGTACTAAATGAACAGAGTGGAACGTATTTATTTACGCCAGGTTTTTTATCTCCTAGTGGTATTGACTTTAGCAACGGGTGCAATTGGGAGGTAGCAGGAGGCAACTCTTCTAACTCCTTCTCATATAACTACAATAGTGACTTCCCTACTGTTGGTACAATTTCAAGCAGCGATGCAATAAGTAAATCAACCAATTACACACTTCAAGTTTCATCAGTTCCGAATTCTGATTCTGTTCTTTTTATTCTTGGAGAGCTTTCGCATACAGCCGCAGCTAATGTTCCCCTCATACGTTTACTGTTAATGATATGAAAGACTTGCCCATAGTAACAAATGCCGCAATTGTTGCTCCATACCACTACAAACGACGTAGCGAAAATGGGAAAAAGGCATACTATGCAACTAGTTAAAGTCCATTTGCCGAAGTTGTCAGATGGACTTTATTTATCTATTCGATCATTGATAAATTCGATTTTCGTTTTCCCGTGAGGACTCGGTTTTCCATCAGTCCCTAAATTGACCATAACGATGGTGTTTATTGAAATAATCTCTGCCCTTGTTTCTAAGTTTCTGACCTCACACCTCAAGGTCAAAGAGGTTTTGCCGAATTTCACAGGCTCTATGCCAATTTCTATAATATCTCCTTGCTTGGGTGCATTAATAAAGTTAATTTCTGACATAAACTTGGTAACAATTTTCTGGTTTTCAAGCTGTACAATAGTATATAAGGCAGCTTCCTCATCAATCCATTGTAAAAGTCTTCCACCAAAGAGAGAGTTATTCGGATTCAAATCTTCCGGTTTTACCCATTTTCGAGTGTGAAAATTCATTGTTTAATTGTATTTATTGTGGTAAATTTATTTGACAAATGTACAACGCTAAATTAACTTGATAACAATGAAAAATATACTAGTAGCGATAGAATTAAACAATAGCGATTTAATGAATCGAATGTTGGAAACCGCAGCAAATTTTGCCCAAGCTTTTGGAGCTAAATGTTGGCTGATTCAAGTTGCTGCTCCCGATCCTGATTTTGTAGGATATGAAGTAGGTCCTCAATACATCAGGAATCTACGAGCTGATGAACTTAGGGAGTCACATACTGCACTTCAGGAACAAACAGAAATATTGAAAAAGCGTCAAATTGATGTAGAAGGGCTAACTATTCAAGGGCCAACTGAGCAAATGATTTTAGAAGAAGTCGATAAACTGAATATTGATTTATTGATTCTCGGGAACAAAAACCATGGTCTACTCCACTCTATTTTTATTGGCAGTATTACAGACGATTTGATAAAAGATGCTAAAATTCCCATTTACTTAGTTCCTGGAGAGGCAGAATAGTAGATTTTTTTGATTCAATTAATCGATTGCTCAATTAACTTTTGGCTTAATTGACCTATAGCTTTATTGGCTGATTGATCAATTGAATAATTACCTCATTGATTCATCGGTTTAATGCTATCATTTGTCTGTTTTTATCAGTAATTTTGCGGTCTCAAAAGCATAGATTATGATTGAAGCACAAAACATTTCACTACAATTCGGTAAGCGTATTTTATTTGATGAAGTAAACATCAAATTTACAGGCAACAACTGTTACGGTATCATTGGAGCCAATGGCGCTGGGAAGTCTACTTTTCTGAAAATCCTAGCCGGCGAAATGGATGCCAATTCAGGAAGAATCCACATCGAACCGGGTAAGCGAATGGCTGTGCTAAGTCAGAACCATAACGCTTTTGATGCGTACTCTGCCTTACACACCGTGATGATGGGCCATAAAACGCTGTGGAACATTATGCAAGAAAAAGACGCTATTTATGCGAAACCTGATTTTAGCGAAGAGGACGGAATTAAAGCTTCTGAATTGGAAGCTGAGTTTGCAGAAATGGATGGATGGAATGCAGAAAGTGATGCTGCAGCCTTATTAAGCGGTTTAGGAATTGAAGAGTCTGAGCATTATAAAAATGTGGAAGATTTATCAGGTAATCAAAAGGTGAGAGTTTTATTAGCTCAGGCTTTATTTGGAAATCCTGATATTCTAATTCTCGATGAGCCTACTAACGACCTTGATATTAAAACCATTTCTTGGTTGGAAGACTTTTTACTCGATTTTAAAAATACTGTAATTGTAGTTTCTCACGATAGACACTTCTTGGATACAGTTTGTACCAATATTGTCGATATTGACTTTAAAAAGGTTAGTCTGTTTACCGGAAACTACTCGTTTTGGTATCACACTAGCCAATTGGCATCTAGACAAAAAGCCAATCAGAATAAAAAAGCGGAAGAGAAAAAGAAAGAACTTCAGGACTTTATTGCACGATTTAGTGCCAATGCATCTAAATCAAAACAAGCAACAAGTAGAAAAAAGTTGTTGGATAAGATCAATGTAGACGAAATCCAAGCATCTACTCGAAGATATCCAGCCATTATATTTGATCAAAAGAGGGATGCAGGAAATCAACTGCTAAACATCACCAACCTTTCTAAAAAAGTAGATGGTGAATATGTGTTTAAAGACCTGAATTTAAATGTAACCAAAGGCGATAAAATTGCATTCCTGAGCCATGATGGAATAGCAGTTACTAAACTGTTTGAAATTCTTGACGGTGTAGAAAAAGCTGATTCTGGAGAATTTGAATTTGGCCAGACGATTACCACTGCTTATTTACCAAATGATAATTCTTCATTCTTTGAAGGTAAAGACAATTTAGTCGACTGGTTAAGACAGTATTCTGAAGAGAAAGACGAAGTTTATATTCGTGGTTTCCTTGGGAAAATGTTGTTTTCAGGAGAGGAATCCTTCAAGCAGGTAAACGTACTTTCAGGAGGGGAAAAAGTGAGGTGTATGTTGTCTCGTATGATGCTACAAGGCGCCAATCTATTGATCTTAGATGAACCAACAAATCACTTAGACTTAGAGTCGATTACGGCATTAAACAATTCACTAATGGATTTCCCAGGGACGGTTTTGTTTACCTCTCATGATCATGAGTTTACACAAACAGTTGCCAACAGAATAGTAGAACTTACCCCACAAGGAACCATTGATATGCTAATGACATATGATGAGTACTTAGAAAGTGATAAAATTGATGGG
>CBFHLF010000233.1:0-3258 GCA_965656555.1 uncultured Acidiluteibacter sp.
TTAATAACATTGTCCTTATATATAGGTAAAGTTAATATAAAGTAAAAGTAAACATAAAGTTAAAGAAAGGTCAATAGGCTGTTTGCTGTAATGTTTTTGTTACCTAATCTTTTTGCTTTTTAATGTAAGGTTTAACTGTTTGATTTTAATTAAATTGAAATAATAATATGAAAAAAATCTTTGTAGTAAGCATCGTTACTCTTTTTATGTGTGTCTTACCTAAAAATGCGATTGGGCAATCTAAAAAAGTTGATCGGACCATAGAGAAACGTAAAGCTCAATTGCAAAAGCAAGAAGAGATAAAAAAGCAGCAATCCGAAGAAGCAATGGAAGCTCGTCGGCAAAAGCATCTCGATATTCAAACCAGAAAGGTGAGAAAGAGGATGAAGAAAAATAAAAAAAAGTCAAAACGAATTAACGATAATCGAAGAGAATTTTTCCTGACTCGTTGGTTTAGAAAATAGAAGATTAAAAATCACAATCGTTCTTTAAAGAAGTATTAAAAAAGGTTAAGAAGATAGCCAGTAAAATTTTGAAATGTTTTTCTTTATTGTCTATCTTTACGCCACTGTAGTTTTTAAGTTCACAAGATTTAACATAAATTCAATACTATGCTAAGAAAATTATTCTTTGCACTTTCCTTGGTGGTTAGTGCTTTTTCTTACGGATACGCCCAAGTAGGGTCGGGTTCGCTTCAAGGTACCATTACTGATGCGGAGACAGGAGAGTCTCTGCCATTTGCGAATGTCGTTTTAGAGAATAAGGGTAATCAAATTGCTGCAGGTTCTGCAGATTTTGATGGTAAATATGCGTTGAGACCAATACCTCCGGGCACTTACGACTTATTGATTTCGTATGTAGGTTACACGACACAAAAAATTACTGGCGTGGTTGTCAGTTCCGACCAAGTAAAAAAACAAGATATACGACTGCAACCGGGAGTTTCTGTTGGAGAAGTTGAGGTTTTCGCGTTTAAAGAGGCGTTAGTTGAAATTGATAAGGGTACCACAGGGGGTAAAGTAAGTGCAGAAGACATTAAGTCGATGGCTGTGCGTTCTGCTGCTGATGTTGCGAAAACAATCGGTGGTGTGTATTCTAAAGATGACGGAGGTACCGGTTTGAATATTCGAGGGGCAAGATCAAGTTCTTCTATTACTTTTATTGATGGTGTTAAGGTGATTGGTTCTGCCAATTTGCCAAAAGATGCGATCGGCGAGGTTAGTGTAATTACAGGTGGAATCCCCGCACAATATGGTGATGCGACAGGAGGTTTGACAATTATTACGACTAAAGAAGCAATCAAAACCACTTTTGGAAGTCTAGAATATTTGACATCAGGGTTTAGAACTGGAGAAAATGAAGTAACAGGTTTAGATAATTATGGGTTTAACCTATTAGGGTTCTCAATTGGTGGTCCTATGTTTCCTAAAAAGGATGAAGAGGGTAAGGTTACTTCTGCTCCTGTAGGTTATTTATTGTCTGGTGAATTGAGTTCTGTAGTTGACCCTAGAGGTTCTGCAGTAGATATATATAAGGTTAAAGATGATGTTTTAGATGACCTTAAAGCTAACCCTTACCGTTTTGTCGATGGTGGAGGTACAGTAAATAATGCAGAATTTTTGAGAGCAAATGATTTTGAAACAGTAGGTTTTAGAAAAAATACAGGTCTTCAACGTATCAATTTATCCGGTAAGTTGGATTTTAATACATCTGAAACATCTAAAATTACGATCGGTGGGTCTTTTGACTACAACGTTAGTCACCCTGAAGTAAGAAGTGGCGGAGGAGCAGGAGATGCATTCTCATTATATAATTGGGAAAACAACCCTGAGATTACAAGAAATGATTTTAGAGTGTTTGCTCGTTACCAGCAGAGTTTCAAAGACGCTACTGCTGAAGAAGAAGCGGAATCTGCTTCATTAATCAAAAATGCGTTTTTTAGTGTGCAGGTCGATTATACAAAGGCAAACTTTACACGTCAAAGCGAGCAGCATCAAGATAACTTATTTAATTATGGTTACGTAGGTAAATTCGAGGCCGATTTTGAAAATTCTTTTGGTCAAGTAGAAACTAGAACATTGTACGGTGATCCTAATAATCCTCAAACTATACAAGGAAGATTCTTAAATGGGTTTACTGATCCAATTGCATATAGATTTACTCCAAGTGATGTAAATCCGATTCTTTCTAATTATACTTCAAATGTGTATGATTTTTATACTACTGAAGAGTTAAATACCATTGATAACTTAGTAGGGAATAATGGGTTAATTAATGGTAGAATGCCGAATTCTGTTTACTCTATGTGGTCGTCAGTTGGTGATGTAGAGAATTTGTATCAAAAAACGGAAAGAGATCAGTTTAGGGTTTCAGGTTATGCATCTGCTCAAGTTAAAAGTCACGAATTATTAATCGGTTTTGAGTATGAACAACGAATTGAGCGTTCATACGCATTGAATCCACATGGTTTATGGACAATTGGTAGAAACTCAGTTAACTCTCATATTACAGAGATCGATACTTTGAATTATACCATTGATTATTCACAACCGCAATATCCTAATGTTATTTTTGGTAGAAGATACGCTGGTGATGAAAACCGAACTGCTTTTGCTTTCAATATGAGAAAGGAGTTGGGTTTAGATGTTAGTGGAACTGATTTTATTGATTTTGATTCTTATGATCCTGATTTTTATAAGATTGATTGGTTTTCTGCAGATCAGTTAATTAACCCTGCAAATGCTGCAAATATGGCTTATTATGGGTTTGATTATAAGGGGGACAAAGTAAATAATGTATCCTTAAACGACTTTTTTAACGATGTTGATGATAACGGATATAACACGCGTCTTATAGCACCATATCAACCTATTTATGTTTCTGGTTACGTTCAAGATAAGTTTAAGTTTGACGACTTAATTTTAAGACTTGGTGTACGTGTTGATAGATTTGATGCTAACCAGCCTGTTTTAAAGGATCAGTTCTCACTTGCTCCTATTAGAACTGTTGGTTCTATAAAAAGCGACGGTTCGGTTAATTCGGGCTTAATTAATTCAATCCCCGGAAATATCGGTGATGATTTTGTTGTGTATACTGACAATCTTGAAGATCCATATGCTGGTTCTATAACAGGTTATAGAGATGGTGATGCTTTTTTTAATGCCAATGGTATCGAGATTGAGAATCCACAGTCTATTTATGCTGCAGGTTCAATAGCGCCATGGTTGCAGAATCCTGATTTAATATCTGGGAATTCTG
>CBFHLF010000234.1:0-3230 GCA_965656555.1 uncultured Acidiluteibacter sp.
GTAGTTTGTGTAGTTGCACTATTAGACCACGCATAACTTGCCCAGCCTGCTCCAGCGTCGACAGTTACTGAACTAGCTCCGCAAGAGAAAATAGTGTCTTGAGCAAAGGCAAAAGTTGGATTACTTACCGTTACCGTAACGGAATCAATGCAACTAGAAATACCGTTTGATACGGTAACTGTATAGGTTGTCGTATTGCTTGGTGAAATACTGATTGTTTCTGTGGTATCGCCTGTAGACCAATTAAAAGAATAATTTTCAGTTTTTGTTACAGCAGTGTTTATCCCGGCTCTTACCCAAATTTGATGCACAGTACTTCGGCTATCATTGTTAGGAAAATCATCCACTTCCCATCTATAACCCTGGCCTTTTACACCCCAATGGTAAGTTCCACCAAACCAAAAAGGGAAGTTCGTCATTGCTTCATCGCCTTCGTCAGAGTAGTATGAATCGGTAGATGCCGGTAAAAAAGCGGTATGACCGTTAAGTAAGGTATATTGTGAACTGTTGTTTAGTCCGCTAATTGAGCCAGTTCCTGTTTTAAAATAGCTGAGCATGCTGCTCGAATTAGACTTGAAATGCATCACTCTACTGTGACCAGATGTAATCCCATAAAAACGTACTTCCTCAGGATTTAGCTCATTGAACAAGGCATTATTTATATGACCCCAACTATCTGCATTAGTTGATTCGTTATTTCCTAAAGTAGTTGAATTTAAGAGGGGTGTTTTATCCGTCAGAATATTCAAAGGAGGATTTGTTCCACCTAAGTGCACATAGTTTAAAGCAAGAATCCAACCTCCACCATCTACATCAGCATCTACCTGAATCTTGAAAGTATCTGAACTTGTTGCATACCAGTAAACACCTGAAGGAACACCGAAAATTTGGTTAAGGTTTGTAAAAGGGTTAGTAGCTGTGTAACCAATATTATTAGCTTTAGTACCTAATGTTAATGATGCTCCTGAGCAAATAGTGGTGTCATTTTGAACAATTTGTCCATTAAAAACACTGACCACTACACTATCACTTGCCGGACACCCATTTGCATCTGTAACAGTAACCGTATAAGCACCTGATGACCTTATGGTACTAACTTGTGTTGTTGCCCCATTACTCCATGCATAACTAGACCAACTTGCTCCTGCATCTAGATTTAATGAGTCAACTCCACAAGAAGTAATCGTATCTTGAGCAAAGGCAAAAGTTGGATTACTTACCGTTACCGTTACTGAGTCAATGCAAGATGAAATACCATCAGAGATCGTTACATAGTATTTCGTGGTTGAAGTTGGTGTAACATTGATGCTATCTGTAGTTGCAGATGTAGACCAATTATAATTGTAGAGCGATATAGGAGTTTGTGCTATAAAAGCTGCACCATTGTTTAGCGTCCCATTATTTGTAGTAGATACCAAACTAGATGCTGTTGTTCCCGTTTGCTCGTTTAACGGCAGGTACAATAAAAGACCTGATTCGTTCCCTTGTAAGGATTTACTTTTATCAGAAAGAATTTGTGCTGCTGTTCTTGCATAATTCCAAACCCTAACCTCATCTATCATACCAGCAAAAAGCTCAGAATTATTATTTCCTCTTTTCCCAAGATGAAATTGAGATAATACAGTATTAAAAGTGGTATATTTTGAGGCTATTTGTGCACCATCAACATAGAGCTTTAAAGAAGAACCATTAAAGGTGGCAGCAACATGATGCCATTGATTGTCATTTATAGAGAGAGATGTGGATAAGTCATTGCTTTGACCAACATAATATAATGTACCATTAACTACTAATAAACCTGAACGTTTATTATTTGAAACCGTCCCATATTCAAAAATAGACCCATTACTTGTTTGAGAGGTTTTAATCCATGCCTCTATTGTTCTTGGACTATTGCCTGAAGGAAGTCCAGCATCTGAGCCTGAAATATAATCATTTACCCCATCAAAGTTGGCAGAACCACTTTGACCATTATTACCGCTTTGACTATTAATATCAAGCGTTAAAGAACTCCCGCTACAAATGGTAGTATCACCTTGTGTAATATTTGCTTTTATTACACTCACCACCACATTGTCACTTGCTGTACACCCATTTGCATCTGTAACCGTTACTGTATACGTTCCTGAAGCAGTAATTGAAGTAGTTTGTGTAGTTGCACTATTAGACCACGCATAACTTGCCCAGCCTGCTCCAGCGTCGACAGTTACTGAACTAGCCCCGCAAGAGAAAATAGTATCTTGAGCGAAGGCAAAAGTTGGATTATTCACTGTTACCGTAACAGAGTCAACGCAACTTGAAATTCCATTCGTGGTTGTAACATAATAGGTAGTAGTTCCCGTAGGTGTAACATTAATTGCCGGTGCAGTGCTAGCAGTAGACCATAAATAGCTGTTACTTGAATTTGAAATGAAACCTATAGAATTGTTTACAGCATCATTATTGTTTGAAGTCGCATCTGCTATGGTACTTGAATTATCATTATCAAATTTATAATTTAATAAAAGTGAAGATGTTTGCGTAGGTGTTCTGTTATAGACAGCTTGTACCTCAGCATCAGTTAATGAAGCTTGCCAATATTGGAAATCATCCATTTGACCTACGAATCGATATTGATTATCACGATATTCTTTTCCTATTACAAAATCATTTGAACCATACGTTTTGGTGTAAAGAGTTACAGTGCTATCAAGCGAACCATCAATATAAAACTTTCCAACTGTATTGTTTTTTACAAAAGCAATGTGGTGCCATTGCCCATCATTAACCGTCCCTTTACCTGTAACTTGATGAATTCCAACACCTGAATTATGATCCCAGAAACTAAGCTTCCCATTTACAACTAGTAATCTAAACTGAGTGTTCGCATCAGAGGGTGACCTACTCTGAGAGGCAATAACCATAACCCCACTGCCTGTAAATTTCACCCATGTCCCTAGAGTTATATTATTGCTGTTGGTAAAATTATTTAGATTCGCTACTCTTAAGAAATCCCCATTTGTAAAATCTGCCGCGTTGTTACTCACAGCATTTTTAATGCTGAGATTAAGAGAACTACCCAAACATAAATTAGTATCATTTTGAACGATTTGTCCGTTAATGAAACTCACCACCACGTCATCTGCAGCAGTACATCCATTTGCATCTGTAACTGTTACAGTATACGTTCCAGAAGTCTTTACAGAAGTAGTTTGAGTAGTTGCACTGTTGGACCAAGCATAACTTGCCCA
>CBFHLF010000235.1:0-252 GCA_965656555.1 uncultured Acidiluteibacter sp.
ATTTTACTCGACAAAGATTTAATGACCGTAGAAGAAAGCGAAAAACTTAAAACTAAGGTGGTGTATACGGTTGTTGGTGGTGAAGTGGTTTATGGGGATTTATGATTTGAATAAAAAAAACATACAGAACCTATACAGAGATTCGAGTAAACCATCATTTTTTCATCTGTAACAATTGTTACACAACAAACCAAGATATAGTAGTAGTTTTACGCGTCACCAATAAAACACCCAACAAATGAATTTCATTAA
>CBFHLF010000235.1:262-3220 GCA_965656555.1 uncultured Acidiluteibacter sp.
ATTTTACTCGACAAAGATTTAATGACCGTAGAAGAAAGCGAAATACTTAAAACTAAGGTGGTGTATACGGTTGTTGGTGGTGAGGTAGTATTTAGAGAGTAACTAATTAATAAAAAATAATCTTCAGGAATCTATAGAACGATTCGAATAGCTTATCACTTCTTTCATTTGTAATAATTGTTACACAACAAACCAAGATATGGTAGTAGTTTTACACGTCACCAATAAAACACCCAACAAATGAATTTCATTAAGTTACTATCCATTTCAACTTCATTTTTTTTAGCAAGTCTTGGATTTTCTCAAACAGCTCCATTTCAAATAAGCATTGAACCAATCACCATTTCAGGACTTGGGGGAATTCAGTCTTTTGCATATGGACAACATAACGGAAAGTGGCTCATTGTTGGAGGTCGCTTAGACGGATTGCATCAGAGGCAGCCATTTGCTGCTTTTGACATCGCAGGTCACAACAATCAAATAATTATAGTTGACCCTGTTAATCAACAAAAATGGTCTGCTCCTTTAACTTCACTTCCTATAGCCATTCAAGAGCAATTAAGCTCTACCAATATGCAATTTTATCAAGAGGGCGATTATCTATATTGCATAGGAGGTTATGGATACAGTTCGACTGCAGGCGATCACACCACCTACGGTAATTTAACTGCAATAAAGGTTTCAGATGTGATCAATGCGGTCATTAACAATACCAGCTTCACCAATTACTTTAGACAAATCACCGACAGCCAATTCCAAGTAACTGGTGGAAGTTTAAAGAAAATAGACACCACCTATTATTTATTGGGTGGTCAAAAATTTATAGGAAGGTATAACCCAATGGGACCTACACATGGACCTGGATTTATCCAAGAATACACGAATGCTATTCGAAAATTTAATTTATCCGACAATGGTACAACAATCACCATCAATCATTTAACCCCATTTATAGATCCTATAAATCTACACCGAAGAGATTATAATGCTAAAGCACAAATCCTACCAAACAGAGCTGAAGGAATTACTCTATTTTCAGGCGTTTTTCAGCAATCGGCAAACTTACCATTCTTGAATTCTGTAACAGTAGATGCCAACTCCTATGCCGTAGACAGCGCATTTCAGCAGTACTACAATCACTACCACTGTCCCACTCTACCATTTTATTCTGAGCTAGAGAACGAAATGCACACTGTTTTCTTTGGCGGAATAGCGCAATTTTATGACAGCTTAGGTGTTTTAGTTCAAGACAACAATGTACCTTTCGTAAATACAATAGCGCGAGTTACGAGAGATTCTGCAGGGAATATGGCTGAATATAAATTACCAATAGTAATGCCTGCTTTATTAGGTTCAGGAGCAGAGTTTATTCCAAATACCTCCTTTCCAGAATACAACAATGGAGTATTAAAATTAGACAGCCTGACGACAGATAGTGTGTTGGTTGGCTATATTTTTGGCGGAATTAGCAGCACACAACCAAATATATTCTTTATCAATAATGGGACACAAAGTTCTGCTAGTAATCAATTGTTTAAAGTTTATGTTAAAAAGCCTAGCCCCTTATCTGTTGATGACTTAAATCTATCAAGCGTAAGTCTGCTTAACCTTACCATCTACCCTAATCCAAACGATGGAGAGCTTAACATACAATTTAATTTATTAGAAAAGGAAGACGTTACCGTTTCTATACAAGACGCAAAAGGGGCGTTAGTCGATAAGGTATCACTGCCTAATTTAAATCCTGGAGAGAATCATTTCAAAAAGAATATCGCTAACCTAACACAAGGCAGCATATACTTTATTACGGTAGAGACTTCAACTGAAAAGATTACTCACAAATTAATCGTTAAAAATAAAAGACATTAAAACCTAGTATACACCTTAAAGGAGTTGCTTGATCAAGGGCCTTTTGCTTAATGCTTTTTCAATATTTTCTAAGCGTTAAATTATTGCCTAATTTTAACACAAATAAAAAATCAACAACCATGAAAAAGATTAACGTATTAGCAATTGCTCTGGGGCTATTTGCAGCTTCTTGCGGTGATGCACCAAAAGCAACTGAATCTACAGAAACAAATCACGACGAAATGCATGACCACGCAGGTCATGACCATGAAGCCATGATGGAAAAAGCAGAAGAAACAGAAGAATCAAAGGCTTTAGCTATTCCTGAAGGCGCACGCGTATTTTTTGCTAACCTAACTGATAGCCAAAAGGTAACCTCTCCATTTATGGTTCAATTTGGAATTGAAGGAATGGAAGTAGAAGCTGCTGGAGAACTAAATGAAGGGAAAGGTCACCACCATATAATTATCAACGGTTCATCTTTAGAGAGAGGGACTGTAGTTCCTGCAGATTCATTAAATATTCATTACGGTCAAGGGCAAACCGAAGCGGAATTAGAACTTCCTGCAGGTACACATACGTTAACGATGCAGTTTGCTGATGGCTATCACCAGAGCTATGGTGAGCAACTCAGCACAACCATTACAGTAGAAGTAGAGTAATCGAATTCAAAATAATACTAGGCCACATCAGCATTGTTGATGTGGCTTTTTTTATGCCTAACCCCCATGTGTGTATCTTTGTTTCAAAAATAGACATAGATGTTATTTGAAGCAAGCAAGTATGCACACGGGACTTATACCATGCCCGACAGGGAAGATGCGAAGCGAGATAAGGACTCACGCGAATACGCATTAGAAGTTGCACAATATGTATATTCACAATTCTCACGTGGAGGAACGTATGTCGATTATGATTGGTATAATTCTGTTACAACCAATCGTAACTATTCTCTTGGTATGCAGTCTCAGGAAAAGTATAAAGACACTTTTTTTGGGAAAGAGCAAACGGGGAATGTCATTGAAAATATAGGTAAGGACGTTTCACGGAAATCACGCAGAAATGCGTATGCCAATCTAAATTTTGAAATACAATCCCCCATGCCTCGTG
>CBFHLF010000236.1:0-3219 GCA_965656555.1 uncultured Acidiluteibacter sp.
GTTCTGCCTGGTGCCATTTGCTCTATAATTATTGTGACATTGGGGTTATCAGCTTGAAGAACATCAATGATTGAATTGATATTTTCAACGGCATCTTCATAGGGTAGACCTTCAAGAGCATCATTACCACCAGGTGAGCTAAGAAGCACGATGTCCGGTGAACCGGTTTCACTTAGCCAACTATTTAACCCATCTAAAATTTCACCTGATGTCCATCCTTCACGTCCTTCGTGGTCAATGTCAAAATTTTCGTTGCTAAAAGTTGGATAAGAGGCATTGTCGGACTGAGTGCCAATGAAGTCGAAAGTCCAATCGTTTTCTTTCAAGTCCTTCCAAAGTTCGTAGCGGTAACTTTCAAAATCAGGTCTTGCTCCTTCAACTCTTGAAGCTCCTAAGGGAAGAATTTTATTGATTGAAGTGCTTTGTGGTTTTAGAGTTGTGTCGTCATCTTTGCTACAAGCGGTGATAAATAATATTGATACTCCAATAATTAAAATACTCTTTATATAATTCATAGAAAAAATGTTTATTTATTTCAAACGATAGCTCAATTATTTTATTGTTTTTGGAATGATCTCCGTGATTGTATGTTTTTTTCGTTTTTTTCAAATTACAGAGAACATCCGAATAAAAGTAAAAGTACGTTTATTCACCTTATATCAGAATGTTTATTTTAGATCCAAATATAACGTATCTAATGGATTTTTAATGCCTAATTGATAATTAGTTGCAACATGAGTATAAATTTCGGTTGTCTTTAAACTATTATGCCCCAATAAATGCTGTATCTTTCTAAGGTCTATCCCGTCCTCTAATAAATGTGTTGCAAAACTATGCCTTAACATATGAGGAGTAACGGTTTGTCTAAATTTAGCTCTCTTTGCAGCTGTCTTTACCACTTTTAAAACACTTTCAGCTGAATACTTTCCTCCTTTTTGACCCTCAAATAAATATTCTTTTGGTTTATATTCTTTGTAATACTCTCGCAATAAATTCAGTAAGTAGCTACTTAATGTGGACATTCTATCTTTTCCTCCCTTTCCATCTTTAATGATAACTGTCATTCGTTTGCTATCTATATCTTCTACTTTTAGATTGAGCAATTCGGATCTGCGAAGTCCAGCGGAGTATATCATGGCTATAAAACATTTATGCTTGATATTATTGGTTCTTTCTATCATTTCTAAAACCAATTGCTTGCTTATTACCTTTGGTAACTTCTCCTTTTTTATTGGTCGTTCTAAATCATAAAATCGGTTTGGCATCTGAAGCACCACTTCATAGTAGAACTTAATGGAATTTATCATTTGATTGATAAATGAATCGGACTTTCCACTCAATATTATGTGTTTCATGAATGTACGAATTTCAAATTCACCCAATTCATTTACATGTTTATCCTTATAAAACATCATAAATTGACCAAACATAGAGCAGTAAGTATTCACTGTATTCCCTGCATATCGCTTGAGAATTAACTTATTTATATAGCTCTCAGGAACCTTTGTTTTCCAATGTTCTACCTTTACTGCAGCCATTGAGGCATTGCCGGTTTGCATGGATTTTTTATCAAAAAAGAATTTCCCATCAATCCAAGCTACCCCTCTAAATGTATTGAATAATAAGCCTATATTTTGCTTATTATTTGAGATATAGGCCATATTATTCTCATTGCTCCATTTTATGTTAGGAAGCCCTTTCACCATTGCATTTAATACCTTATTAGGATAAAACTGTAATCCAATCTGTTTCTCTTTATCGATAAACAAATGCTTCAACGTTATTCTATATAGGTTCCGTGTATTCATATAATGCATAATTAGTTCAATTAAAAACAACTATCCAACTATTAGGCGACTATTAAGTGACTAATAGTCGGCTATTTTATTACATTTATGAAATGAAGATATCTAAAAATTGCCCTATATGCGCTTCCCCGATTAAAGGAAGAACAGATAAAATATATTGTTCTATAGAGTGTAAAAGAGCCGCAGAATATGATAAACGAAGAAAAGAATCACCTTTCTACCTAAAAGTAGATCGACAGTTAAAAACCAACCGAAAAATATTAAAGAAATACAATCGAGTAGGAAAAACAACCTTAAGAAGAGAGGAACTAATCAAAGAGGGTTTTAACCCAAATTTTTTCACCCATTATTGGAAAAACACAAAAGGAGACGTTTACCTTTTTGTATATGACTATGGCTTCTTAGCATTAAAAGAACATCAAAAAGATAAATACCTGATTGTACAGTGGCAAGATTATATGAATAAGTAATTAAATAAGCAAAAGGCCACACCTATAAAAAAAGCCCTCATCTGTAAAAACAAATGAGGGCCTTATTATCTATTTAAACAGCTTATTTAGCGTAGTTCACTGCTCTACGTTCTCTAATCACCGTCACTTTTACCTGACCTGGATAGGTCATTTCAGTTTGAATTTTCTGAGCAATATCAAACGATAACGTATCGGCTTCCAAATCACTCACTTTTTCACTTTCTACAATTACTCTCAATTCACGTCCTGCTTGAATTGCGTAAGCTTTGGTAACACCATTGTGCGACATTCCTAATGATTCCAGCTCCTTAATACGGTTGATGTAAGATTCTACAATTTCTCTTCGCGCACCTGGTCTAGCACCTGATACAGCATCACACACTTGTACGATTGGAGATATCAATGAAGTCATTTCTATCTCGTCGTGGTGAGCACCAATGGCATTACACACCTCCGCCTTCTCTTTATACTTCTCGGCCAATTTCATTCCTAAGATAGCGTGTGGTAATTCTGGCTCATCGTCTGGCACTTTACCTATATCGTGCAGCAAGCCTGCTCTTTTGGCCACTTTAGCATTTAAACCAAGCTCACTTGCCATGGTAGCACATAAGTTAGCCACTTCCCTACTGTGCTGCAGTAAATTTTGTCCGTAAGACGAACGATACTTCATACGCCCTACCATTCGAATTAACTCTGGATGCAATCCATGAATACCTAAATCAATACAGGTTTTCTTACCAGTATCAATGATCTCTTCTTCCAATTGCTTCATTGTTTTGGACACCACTTCTTCAATTCTTGCCGGGTGAATACGACCATCAGAAACCAATTGGTGCAGCGCTAATCGAGCACATTCCCTTCTAATCGGATCAAAGCAAGAAAGAATAATAGCTTCAGGGGTATCATCAACAATAATCTCAACTCCTGTAGCAGCCTCCAAC
>CBFHLF010000237.1:0-2892 GCA_965656555.1 uncultured Acidiluteibacter sp.
TCTTTTCGGTAATTGGAAGCGCATCCATATCCGCTCGCAGTGCAATGGTCTTTGAGTTGGGGTTTTGTCCCTCGATGTAGCCTACAATTCCAGTTCCTGCGACTCCTGACTGATAGGAAATTCCGTATTCTGTAAGTTTACGTGCTATAAATTTAGCAGTCGCTACTTCCTCAAACGAAAGTTCTGGATGTGCATGAATGTGCTGCCTTATAGCTTGTATTTCCAAAAAGTAGTCTGCTGATTTTTGCTTGATGATAGAAACGAAATCCATAAAAGTGCTTATTTGGAGAAAAAGATCATTTTAATTGCTGCAATCAGCATAAAGCTGCCGAAGAGTTTTTTAAGATTGGCTTCACTAATGAAACCAAGTGAAACTTTAGACCCGATGAATCCACCTATGATAAAAGCGAGTCCTAAGATGAGGGCATATTTGATGTCAAGGCTTCCTGCTTTGTAATAATTATATGCTGCCAATATGCCAATAGGAGGTAGCATCATACCTAGACTGGTGCCTTGGGCTGTGGCCTGTGAAAAGCCGAGAAAATAGACTAATGCAGGAACCACAATTATTCCTCCGCCGATTCCTACCATGCCGCTCAAAATACCACCTGCTAGGCCAATTAATAAAAGAATGATGAGTGTTTGCGAGTCCATTAGATATCTAAACTTAAAGATAGGTAAAATACGTTATCGGGCAGTATGGCTCTGTTTTCTACTCCCCATGCCCAATCTACACGTACGAAATAACCTAATAGTGTACTTCTTAATCCAAAACCGAAACCACCAATAATTGGTTCATTGAGGTTATATACATCAATTGAAAATGGATAGTTGTCGATTTCTTCTGTACTCGACGGGTTTTTATCTTCGAATGGATTGCTTCCTACCCACGCTGTTCCGGCATCGCCAAACCCTATAAGCTGAAAGTTTCGCACAAAGTCTGACTGTATCGGTTTACGGATGAAGTAAGAAAATACTGGAAATCGAAGCTCTGCATTGGCTACAACGAAGTTGTTTCCATTCTTCGCATTCTGTAGGTGACCTCTCATGTTGGTAGCAATCGTTTGAAAGCTGTAGTTCTGAGATCGATCAATTTTTGTATCTCTGAAATTGTCTGAAACATTCCACCACTCATCTACACCACCCATGTAGTAAATCAATTTATTGTTACCAAAAGAAGAACTACCGGCCAATCGTGTCACAAAAATTAACTGTCGACTAATCTTTTGATAGTGTCGCATGTCGAAACCAACAACACCTAAGTTCTCGCCCTCAGCTTCCGTATCGTCATCGAAAAGCTTGTAGTAATATTCCCCAAAAAACTTCAATCGGGTACCGTACTTAATGTTAAGTGCAACGTTTCTGGTATTATCAAACACATAAGCAACCTTGGCACTTCCCCACGTACGGTTGTTGATTTCTGTTTCTAATGCATTTTGAGAGGTAGAAAGCGGAACGCTTCGATCATTTCGCATGGAAAATGTTCCTCGAAGACTTGTTGTTTCACTAAAAGGGTATATGAGTGAATATACCCCTCGAATTGTATTTAAGTTACTTAGCAAAGCGGAGCTTTCGTCCCTTTGGCGGGTGTAGCTCAACAGGTACTCTTTGTCTAGTCGTTTTTTACGATCCTGAAAACCGAATAAAACTTCTTTAGTTTCTCCAGCGAAACGAAAGCCACCATAGACTCTGTAGTCTTCTAATAAATCCACGATACCATATTGTAATGCAAGACCTAACCCTGGGTTATTGTAGGGCCTGCCAGTAAATACTTGATACTGTCCATTTAAAAAGGAATTGTTGAGCTGCAACGCAGAGTTATCAATTCTAAAGTTCAGGTTATAATTTCGTTGATTGGTAAGTCCAAATGGTTTGGATTGATCTTTTGGCTCCAATGTCGTAATCACCGTTGACCTTAGAGGTCGTGTAGTTTTCTTAGTAGCTTGTTGAGGTTCTTTGTTAAAAGTATACTCCTTTATCAGTTGCTTACTCTTTTTTTGTTGCCGGATTGGTTTGCTCTTTAATATCAGTTGCTTCTCCTTAGGTTGTGATGTTTGTTCCTCTGAATTGTTTCTATTTCTTTGCGGATGCTTTTTTGATGATAAGGTTGCTTTTTTGTTCCGATTTGCAGCATTATCGACTAAATAGTATTTTTCTTTGGTAAAGACAACTTCACTTACCTCCGAGCTGTTTTGTGCGCTGCTATGCTCTGATATGGAGCGATTGTAATTCGTACTCTCAATTTCATTGTAAAAATAATCGTAGTGAATGATCGTATCAATTCTGCTAACGGAACTATCGAATTGTGCTACTTTTCGCTGATAAATGGCATCTTCTATGCCCAAGTATGCTATATTTCCGTTGTATCGTATAGGCTGTACTTCGCCTTCCTCTGTATTGGTTACCCTTCTTAAAGTAGCATTGTCCGAGAGGTAATCCAATACAAAAATATCATTTTTGTACTGCAAGTCGCTGAACTCAATTTGTGTAGGATTTAGGCTGTCATTTTTTCGATTGCTAGCAAATGCAATCGCTTTTCCGTCTTCTACAAAAACAGGATCGAGGTCATCAAACACATCATCGGTGACTTTCTTTTGTGTGTTTCCGCCAATTCGGTAAATGTACAAGTCTGTTTGTCCTCTAAAAACAGCTGATAGAACCATTGTTTTTCCATCAGGAGCATAATCATAACTCAGCACTTTCTCCAAGTTGAATATATTTTTTTGGTACAGTTCCTCTTCTTCAACATCATAAGTGTAAAGCTGAAGCTCTCCTTTTTCTTCAACAAAAAAGGTCAACAATTTACCAGTTGGATGCCACTCTAAGATAGGGTAGGAGTAATCAACGATTCGGTCGAGCTTGTGCTCATCTTTAAAAATACGCTTCTTTTTA
>CBFHLF010000237.1:2902-3215 GCA_965656555.1 uncultured Acidiluteibacter sp.
GGTCGTATATGTCTAATTTATATTGTCCTCTTTGATTGGTCGTAAAAGCCGATTTATTACCGTCAGGGCTTAGCTTGAATTGTTTATAAATACGGTTTTTTCTAATCTTTAAGTCAATGGGTGTGTGGTTCTCAGTATAGTTATCATTACCAAGTTCCATAAACCTTTCCCTGAAAAAAGAGGTCCAGTCATCTGTGATGCTTTCAAAAGAAACTCCGATCGAATAGAGCAATCCATCTTCAACATCTCTTGTCACTCTAGTGAGGTATAGAATATTGCTGATGGTTTTAGGGTCATACTTTTCCGCAATAAA
>CBFHLF010000238.1:0-3196 GCA_965656555.1 uncultured Acidiluteibacter sp.
TTGGCATACGTTATTATTTATATAAATGCACAAATTATCCCCAATTTTTGGGGACGCAAATGTACAAGATTTTTTATTTAATGCAACGCACTAATTAATTTTTTTTGAATATTTTATCTACTTTCTTTGTTGGCAAGGAGCTACCACCTTAAAAAGGCCAATTGTGCGTATTAAATTTAGGCGTCAAAATTACCGCTTTCTCTGATGTAAAAACTACTCTTTACTATTAAATCTTTTAATAACCGTAAAAGAATTTTTCAGTTTCACTAATTTTGCATTCATGGATTATTTGGAAGGATTAAACGACGCGCAAAAACAAGCGGTAATAAATACAGAAGGTCCCACTATGGTAATTGCGGGTGCCGGGTCAGGGAAAACAAGGGTATTGACCTACCGTATTGCACACATGATGCAAAAAGGCGTGGATCCGTTCAATATTCTATCTCTAACCTTTACCAACAAGGCGGCAAAGGAAATGAAAGAGCGTATTGCAAAAATTGTGGGTGCAGGCGAGGCTAGAAATTTATGGATGGGTACATTTCACTCAGTATTCGCACGAATTTTGCGTAGCGAAGCAGAAAAACTCCATTACCCTTCCAACTTTACCATCTATGACACGAGTGATGCTAAGAGTCTTTTAAAGGATATCATGAAACAAGTGGGAGTGGATGATAAAACGTATAAACCTGCGCTTGTACTGAACAGAATTTCTTCCGCTAAGAATAACTTAATGTCGGCAAACGCTTACCTCAATAATGCAACGATACAAGCGGAAGATCGCCAAATGGGAAAACCTAAAATTGGAGAAATCTACAAACTTTATGAGCAAAGGTGCTTTAGAGCAGGTGCAATGGATTTTGATGATTTACTATTCAAAACCAACATCCTACTTAGAGATTTTCCCGATGTACTCCATAAATACCAACACCGATTTAAATATATTTTGGTTGATGAGTACCAAGATACCAACTACTCCCAGTATCTTATCGTTAAGAAACTAGCCGCAGTAACTGAAAACTTATGTGTAGTAGGTGACGATGCGCAGAGTATATATGCCTTTAGAGGAGCTAACATTCAGAACATTCTCAACTTTGAGAAAGACTACCCTGATATGAAAACGTTTAAGTTAGAGCAAAACTACCGCTCTACTCAAAATATTGTAAATGCTGCTAACTCTGCAATCAAAAATAACAAAGCTCAGTTGCAAAAGGATGTTTGGACATCGAACGAAGAGGGGTCTAAAATTAAGGTGACGCACAGCCTAACCGATAATGAAGAAGGTCGACAAGTAGCAAATTCAATATTTGAAACTAAGCTTAATAATCAGGTGCAAAATGATGCTTTTGCTATTTTGTATCGAACCAATGCGCAATCCAGGTCACTGGAAGAGGCCCTTCGAAAAAAGGACATTCCTTACAAAATTTACGGAGGACTTTCCTTCTATCAGCGGAAAGAAATTAAAGACATCCTAGCTTACTGCCGATTGGTGATTAATCCCGCAGATGAAGAAGCATTGAAGAGAGTCATCAATTACCCTGCTAGAGGAATTGGGAAGACGACCATGGAGCGAATTATGTTTACAGCCAACGAAAATGATGTTAGCCTATGGGAAGTAATCAAAAACATAAAGACCATTAATGCAGGAGTAAGTGCGGCAGTTCAAAATAAGTTGGCTGACTTTGCTATGATGGTTCGAAATTTTGCCTCACAATTAGAGACATTAAACGCTTATGACCTAGCAAGTAATATTGCTCAATCAACAGGAATCTTAAAGGAGCACTTCTCTGATAAAACACCTGAAGGGATTGCCCGGTATGACAACATACAAGAACTGCTCAATGGGATGAAAGAGTTTGTTGAAGATAGACCTGAAGGCGACGATACACACCGTGGATTGGGTCTATACATGGAGGATATCGCATTGCTCACCGATGCAGATAAAGACACAGAAGAAGATAAAAACAAAGTGAGCTTAATGACCATTCACGCGTCCAAGGGTCTAGAATATCCTTATGTATACCTAGTGGGATTAGAAGAAAACCTATTCCCATCACAGATGTCGCTTAACTCTAGAGCTGATTTAGAAGAAGAAAGAAGACTTTTTTACGTGGCCATTACACGAGCCGAAAAGCAAGTTTTTATCAGTTATGCTTCTTCTCGATACAAATGGGGGAACCTAATTAGTTGCGAACCAAGCAGATTTATAGAAGAAATAGATGCCAAGTTTTTAGACTACGACATCCCTATGTTGGGCGATAGTCCAGTTAGAAGAATGCAAAAACAATCCACCGAAAAAATTGAAAACAAACCATCCTACACAGCAGCAAAAAAGATGACCTACAAAACAAAGAAACCAGAGGCAGCACCTGCCAAGGTAATCCCACCAAGAAAAAATTTAAAACAAGTAAACAGCAGCGTCCCTGAAGACTCTAACTACACAGTAGTAGCTGAGAATTTAGTGCCAGGAACTCGAGTAAGGCACTTGAGATTTGGCAAGGGAGAAATCAAGAAAATAGAAGGCTTAGCGCCCAATCAAAAAGCAACTATTCAGTTTGACGAGATTGGAGAAAAACAGCTACTCCTTAAGTTTGCAAAACTGATGATTCTTAAATAAGTAATCTTTTGTGCTTTCTCATGAAAGCTTTATTGTTACTTTTGGACTACAATACGAAAAAAATAGAATGAATTACAATACATCAAGGCCGCATCTGATCATTCCTGAATATGGACGACATATTCAGAAAATGATTGACCATGCCGTGTCAATAGAAGATAGTGAAGAAAGGCAAAAAGTAGCTGTTGCGATTATTAATGTAATGGGTACACTAAACCCACATTTAAGAGATGTGCCGGACTTTACTCACAAGCTTTGGGATCACCTTTTTATCATGTCTGATTTTAGGCTTAAAGTAGAATCCCCGTACCCTCTGCCTGCAGTGGAAGAACTAGTAGAAAAGCCAAAGCACATGGCTTACCCGCAAAGTAATATTCGATTCAAGCATTATGGCAAAGGGGTAGAAGACTTAATACGTGCTGCTATTGAAAAAGAAGATGGAGACGAAAAGCAAGCGCTTACCTTAGCCATTGCTAACTTAATGAAGAAGTTTTACCTTGCTTGGAATAGGGATTCGGTAGAAGATAAACTTATTTTAAATGACCTTAACCGTCTATCAAAAGGCAATTTATCGTTAACTGA
>CBFHLF010000239.1:0-3179 GCA_965656555.1 uncultured Acidiluteibacter sp.
TTAATGTGGAGGAAGTCCCATCGCCAAAATCCCATAGGTATTGCGCCGTAGGACTACCTGTAGCAAAAAATGAATACGATAGTGTATTTAGTGGATCAACACTAAAAGTAAAATCAGCAATTACAGTAATTACGTTTACTATAGCGTCTACTGTCGTATCGCAACCTGAAGGGTTTGGTCTTATATACCTTATCGTTGTTGGGTTTGAAATGGATAATCCATTTACTACCACAGCCTCACCTTCGCAGATGGTGTAGGTTTCAGAAATAACAATTGGAGGTGTTACGGTCACTAATACGGTATGAATACTATCACAGCCTCCTGACAACGTGGTGGTATCAGCATAAGTTCCACTTGCTGTAATTTGTTGTCCATTGAAGTTAAACGTTTCACCTTGGCAAAGATTTACGGTTTGCGTAGTACTTTTTGCGCCATTAAGCATAAGAGTAGTCGTTACAACGGTATCACAGCCTCCGGTAGTGCTCGGAATTCTGTCTATATAAGTTCCGGCAGTAGTTTGAAATGCTCCTTGCAGAAACACCGAATCTCCTTGACAAATACTTACGGTAACACTTTTCTGCTGAAGTGGAGTCACGGAAACATTGTATTGAACGATACTATCACACTTGCTAAAAGCAGGTAGTGTATCCTTATAAACACCTGCTTGTTTGATGTAACGGCCATTAATCAAGGTGCTGTCTCCATCACAAAAACTAACATTAACAGTTTGCTGCACACTAAAAGGATTAAAACCATTACCACTGCTTAGGCAGGCTACGGAACTAACTGTCCACCCTTGCACATTTTGAGATGATGAGGATGGCCATGAATTCGGAGAAAATCCATCTAGTGATGTATATCGTGTACAATTATTGCTATTTCTAGTTATCTTATTCTTAAATAATCCCCTAGAATTTCCATCGATTTTTGGCGCTACGTCGGTACCGAATAGGTTAATCATATCCACAAATTGTGAATTAGACTGAACAGCAGCTGCAGGTCCTCTTGTAATGGCTACTCCATCGTTATCATTCGTTCCAGCTGTAATATTGGATAAAACAATACCAAAAGAACAAGGCATCGTAAAGTCAGAAGGATTGTTAGAAATCGTAATGGTTTGGTTCGATGCCAACACACCATTTAACTGCTCACTAGCAGCAAATGTGGAATTCCCATTGGTAAAGTAATGAAAGTAATAATTGGACAAATTAATTGGAGCGGATGTCGGGTTATACACCTTAATAGCAAACCCAGAGCCTGAACTCCAGTCTACAAATTCAGTAATAATTAAGTCATTTAGCTGTGCTTTCAAACTGATTGAAAACAGCAGTGAGAGGGCTAAGAGTATTTTATTCAAATCGGTTATTTTTTTTAAATCACTGCAAAAGTAAGCCTATCTTAGTTAAGCTAACATTAATTATAAGTGTTCTTTTTCAACAACTTGTATTTTTTTATTAAAAATACGTACGTATTTATACATAATCTAAAAAAATGTTCTATATTTGGAGTGTAATCAGGAATGGTTACAGCCTTTCTAGAGGTTCATAATTCAGTAGTAGTTTTTTAGGGAATGGAAAAAGCGGATCGTTGATCTGCTTTTTCTGTTTTATATCCTCTCGTACTAACTTACCACCATTCATAAAAAACACATCATTTCTTTTTACAAAAAGATTAAGTTTGTTCTTAAATAATAATCGATTATGAAAAAAACATACTTATTACTGCCTGCAGTTTTATTGATGGCTTGCGGTCAGGCTCCGAAAGAGGAGACTACTACAACAGCGGTTAAACCAAGCGGTTTTGAATTGGCTAACCTAGATACCACAGTAGCTCCATGCGACAACTTTTACCAATATGCCATCGGTGGTTGGTTAAAAGACAACCCAATACCTTCTACAGAAAGTAGATGGAGCAGCTTTAACGTAGTGACTGAAGGCAACAACACACGACTTAGAGCCATTTTAGATGAGTATGCTGCTATGACAGATACAAAGAAAGGAACCAAAGAACAACAAATCGGCGACTTTTACAAAAGTGCTATGGACACTGCAAAGTTGACCGAGCTAGGAGCAGCACCAATTATGCCCTACATGGAAAAAATTGCCGCTCTTTCAACAAAAGAAGAGTTGATTCAATTGGCTGCAAACTTTAGCACAATGGGTGTAGGATCTATGTTTGGTATGTACATTGGTCAAGATGATAAAAATAGTTCCGCTTACATTACACATGTTTATCAAAGTGGACTTACTTTACCGGATAGAGATTATTACTTAAAAACAGACGAAAAATCGGAAACGATAAAAGCAGCCTACAACGAGCACATCGAAAAAATGTTTGCTTTGCTAGGAGATGAAGAAGCTTCTGCGTCTGAAAAAGCTACCATTGTAATGAAAATAGAATCTGCTTTGGCAGAAATTTCAATGAGTAGAGTAGAGAGAAGAGACCCTAACAAAACGTATAACAAATTTACTTTTGCTGATTTCAAAACTGAATTTAAAGGAGTTGATTGGGATGGATATATCGGCACATTAGGCTTAACCAATGTGGAAGACATCATTGTAGGTCAGCCTGATTTTATAAAAGGTGCGATTGGTTTTTTAGATCAATTCACGATAGAAGAATGGAAAACTTATATGCAGTGGCATTTAGTCGATAACATGGCTTCATATTTGGGAGATGATTTTGAGCAACAAAACTTCAACTTCTTTGCAACTACCTTAAGAGGAACTAAAGAAATGAAGCCGAGATGGAAAAGAGCTTTAGGAACTGTTAACGGAAGTTTAGGAGAATTGCTTGGAAAAGCCTTCGTGGAGCGTCATTTCCCGGAGGAAAGCAAAGCTGAAGTAAGCCAGATGGTAGAAAATTTACGTTCGGCGTTTAAAGTTAGAATTCAAAACCTAACATGGATGGGAGATTCTACCAAAGAGAAAGCGCTAGAGAAGCTAGCATCTTTCAATAAGAAAATTGGTTACCCTGATAAGTGGACGGATTATAGCAGCTTAGAAATTACAGATAATTTTGCTCAAAATATTATCAATGCGAGAAAGTTCAACTTTCAAGACATGATTAACAAATTGGGTAAACCTGTAGATAAAGATGAGTGGTACATGAGCCCTCAAACGGTTAATGCCTATTACAGTTCTTCTCAAAACGAGATTGTATTCCCAGCAGGAATTTTA
>CBFHLF010000240.1:0-3141 GCA_965656555.1 uncultured Acidiluteibacter sp.
AAAGACAGTCTCACTTTGTCTTGCCTGTGTAGAATAAGTGACTGCATCAAAATCAAAATCATCATTAGAGCCAGTCTGAGGGTAGAGTCGCAAATACCTCGTTGGCGATTGAGTCACTAACACTGTTGTTATAAAAGTAGTAATACTATTGGTTTGGGGAACAATTGGATTTGTCGAATATCCTGATCCAGGAGATAAAGACTCTTCGACAACCATGTCAGCAACAGCACCAAATGGATATGTACTTTTTCTTCTCCAAGTTAAACTGTAACTTGTTCCTGCAGGTACTATTTGCCCTAAATCTAGGACTAATCGATCGGGATTATCATCAACTAAAGCGGAAATACCATCAGGTGCGCCATTCGCATTTGATCCATTAATGACGCTTATAGAATTTGCTGAAACATAGGTTCCTGACCCTGAGATTGATGTTCCAAAGTCTACAGGAAAGGTCATCCGCTGGTTATCGTTATCCGAGAAAACTAACCCAGGATTAAAATTGAAGACATTATCATTATATAAAGGTCCAACGGAGACGGCAGTGGCGTCATTACCTAACTGTGCCCTATTTCTCCATGTAGTTACCAACTCTCCATTCGAAGCTGTATTATTTAAATTATTTCTAGGCCCATCATTGGCTTTAAACCAACTAAGTAAATCTGCTGATACACCTCCAGGTCTATTTCCTAAATCAATGAGGATTGAGTCAGTAGCTTCGGGGCAACCAACCTTAGGACTCAAAAATAATTTTACAATCCCACCATACTCAACATCCTGTGCTGAAGGTAAGTAATCAGCAAACAAAGTAGAATCATGAGGAATAAAAGTACCTGTTCCTGTAGTAGTCCATCTAAAGTTAGTGGTTGCATTCCCACCAAAATTGGTTAAATTGATTGTACCTGGATCAATAGCCGAAGAAGGAGAACAAGAAGCATTCTGATCTTGATTTACAATATTTATTGTAAAAGTGGAGTCTTTAATTGGTATCGCTATAAGGGTATCTAATGTTGAGTACCAATACGAATTAATCACATTTCCATTTCCAATTCCTGAGGAGAAGTTACCCGTCCAAGAGTGACACCCTGTTGTTGTGGAACCAACACACCCTGTTAAATTTGTTGTACCTCCTACATTTGAGTCATCCCAATAGACAGCAGTTGAGCCACTAATTGGCAACTCAAGGCTAATCTTTAAGCCATTCGGATTGCTTTCAATATCCTGTAATGGCACTTGTGTAACATTTGACTCAAATAAAACCTGAACGAAAATAGTATCCCCATCAGGAATAAGTGTTCCATTTCCATCTCTTCCATCCCAAGGAATACAATTTACTCCTCGAGGTAAACTAGTGGTGCTAATTAATCGATCTGAAGAGGATGATTGAAACCCGGGTATACCATTTACTTCTATATATAAATTTGCACTACTCTCACGATTCAAATCAACAATAATACACTGATCATCTTGACTACATCGTTGAATATAAACAGGAGATACCGACCGAGTTAATGCTCTAGCCGGGTATATATTAGTATCAGGTGTATTTAAAAAGATACGATTAAGACGGTTGAGCGCGACAGCCGGAGAACTAGTCGATTTAGAATCATTTGCAAAATTCCCTGTAGTACCTACTCCATTCTCATTAGCAATAACATTAAAATAACCTGGCACTACTTTATCGAGTTCTACCTTGGTAATAATACTATCCGATGTATAAATATGAAACCTGGAAGAGTTCTCAGAAAGAGCAGCTGCTCCGGCATTTGGGGCTCTATTTACGGTTAGTAAAGACCACTGTCTTGACCACAAGCGACCATTAACAGTATTAAACCCTCGAGCCACAGAAATATCAAAATAGTTAAATTCCATTGTCGCCCAAGAACAACCTGTATTATTAAACATGGTTGAATTACTATTATAATTAAATTCAAAATAGTAATCACCGTTCATTGTCGGGGTATGAACAATTGGAGTATAACCTGAAGTCCCTACTCCATTCAAGTTGTCAGGTCCATTAACGGCCTCATTATAGGTTCCTATAAAACCTGGGGTAGTAGAGGGTGTGGTTCCCCCATTCCAATAAGGTATACCGCTAGCTCCTGATGTCGCAACCACAGCTCCATTAGGATCCTTCAATCGCCAATGTACTCTTCTTCCTCCCGTAGTGGCGTTAGTATAGTCACCATTAGCATTTGGTACACTATTACAACCTGTAAACCAAACTCTTCTAACATTAAAACCAAACTGGATTGACTCCGTATTAAAGTCTTCGATATGAACATACATTCGTTCATCAGAAGTTGAATTAAATGTGTAAGCAGGGTAACTACCATTAACAGGGTCTGATATATAGTTTACCAACAAACCTCCGCTTTCATCATTAATTCCTAAGCCGCTAAATGTTTTCCATATAGATTTAGTCCCTTCAGCATTTACGAACGTCGTGGCAACAATAAAAATAGGTAAAAGGAGAAATCTGAATTTGTTAATATTCATAAAACTAAAATTAAAAAGGCATAGATTTAGAATAACAAAGATGTTATCAAATCAATTCAAATTACAGCGTTTTTCGATTAGCTACAATTTTAAACTGCTAAATTAAGCGATTTTGTCGTTAAAATTAGCTGTTAATCCTAAATATTATGTAGTTAACCGAACATACGCAGGCAAAAACCGATAGTATCCCTTTAAAATTCACTTGTTGCGGTTAAAAGCCTAATTGATGTTATTCTACAAGCTTTGATTGAATTTGCTTGATCACTGCATTATGGTAACGCTTTTTACCAATAGCTCCTACCCACTGTATGCCTTGGATAGAATTAGTTGTAAAAATTTCATCAGCTGTATTGATTGCATTTTGATGAATGTGGTCTTGAATGACCTTGTAGCCCTTTGAGGAAAGCTGAGAAATGGTATATTGCCTAAAAACTCCATCTATACACCCATCAGAAATTGGAGGAGTAAAAATAGTATTTCCTTTTATTAAAAATATGTTTGCATTGCACATCTCAACTACATGGTCTGAATTATTTAGTATAATCAGATTGTCATGACTTGTCTCTTGCAATTCAATTGATGCCATTACATAGGGTAAAGCACTTATCGTTTTGTAAGGAGAAAAGGTATTGTAGCCTAATCGAA
>CBFHLF010000241.1:0-3134 GCA_965656555.1 uncultured Acidiluteibacter sp.
AACTGCTGATGGCCATACCAGAATATCGCATTACACCCTGTATAAAAGTTCCTCAGAGCTAAGGGATGTGTTGATTTATCCTTATGTGCATGAATTAGCTATTACAGAGTTTCACCAGAATATGCTCAATCAATAATGCGAACGATACGAATGATATGGGATTTTAGAGGAATGGAGGCTGAGCAAATTGCGAAGCATCATGTAATTCACCTCAAAGAGTTTGCTGAGAAGAATAACTTAGCTCCCTACTTTTCGGACATTATAAAAATGAGCGACCTGTATACGATCGCTCATTTGGATGTAAGTGAAGAGCACTTAACTTTTGTTAGAGATAGCTTAAAGCCACACCGTGGGGAATGGGTTGAAAAAGCTTAAGGCCGCTTAATGCTGCATCCTAGCGCTTTTGTTTTATTTGGGTTAATCATTTTTCCTGCTACCAAACTATTCATTGCATCTTTTAAGTAATGCTTGTCCGCATCACTTGCACTTTTATAATTATCATCAATAGCTCCAACATAAGCCAATTTCATTGATTTATCGAATAAATAAACATGAGGCGTAGTAGCTGCCCCAAAAGCATTGGCTAGTTTTGAATCGGTGTCCACCACATAAGGAGCAGTAAATCCTTTCTCCTTCCCGTGTTTTTTCATGGCATCAAACGAATCGTCACCATCGCGCTTACCTTCATTTGAGTTAACCAAGATAACTCCAATGTTATTCTTTTTGGCCTGTTGTTGAATGCTTTCATATCTATCCTCCCAAGCAACTACAAAAGGGCAAGTATTACAGGTAAACATCACGAGTAACCCATTAGAAGCTTTCACATCCTGTAGACTAACCATTTCGCCAACAGTAGATTCCATTTTAGTCGATTGCATTGGAGCGGTATCTCCTATTTCTAAAGAACCAGATCCTACAAAGGCTGTTAAGCCAACATAAGCTATACTGGCTAGCAATGCTAGTTGTATTGATTTCATATTATTTTGTTTTTAGTTCGATTAAAGTTAGGCAATTATCTTACCTAGACACGAACCATAGGTGTTAAAATTTAAGAAACGAGGCCATTCTGAATCGCAAACTTTACTAGTCCTGCGATATTGTGCACCTCTAGTTTCTTCATCAAGTTGGTTCGATGGGTATCTACTGTGCGATGTGAAATGAATAATTGATCACCAATTTCCTTATTTGAAAAACCTTCTGCAATCACCCTTAAGATCTCTATTTCGCGTGTAGTTAGCCTCGACAATAGAACTGTCTCTGACTCTTTGGTAAAAGGCAAAGAAGAGGTCTTTACGATAGCCCCATTATCCATTAGCGGGAAAAACTGTTGACCAGCAGTCATCTTTAAAATTCCTTCTACAAACTCACTTTGATCTGCGTTTTTGAGCAAATATCCATCAGCGCCTAACTCCATTAATTTATGAATCAATGAGGTTTCGCTATGCATTGTAAGAATCATTAACTTGATAGTAGGATATTGTTTTTTGACTGTCTCAGTCAGTTGAATCCCATTCATAATGGGCATATCGATATCTGAAAGAACTACATCCGGCTTCAGTGCATCAATCAATATAAGTCCCTCCTTACCGTTTGAGGCGGTTCCTACTAATTCAATAGTATCTATATTTTTCACAATGGCAGCTAAGCCATCAAGGACCAATTGATGGTCATCAATAATTAGGAGTCGAGTTTTCAAAATTGGATTAGGTTAAATCTGGAGATAAAGATATAAAAAAACAAGACTAACCATCACTTACTTTCGACTAAGCGTTTTGTAAAAAAAACAAAATCCCGCCCTAATTAGGGCGGGATTTTAAGAATTTATTTCATAATATAATTACAATGGAATGTTACCATGCTTCTTTTTTGGCAACACATCTACTTTATTTTCAAGCATTTTGAACGCTTTTATAAGTTTCTCTCTTGTATCTTCAGGCTTGATAACTTCATCCACGTATCCTCTTGCGGCAGCATTATAAGGGTTCGCAAACATTTCGGCGTAGGCTGCCTCTTTCTCGATGAGCTTCGCCTCACTATCATCTGCCTCAGCTATCTCTTTTCTAAAAATAATCTCTGCAGCCCCTTTTGCCCCCATCACAGCAATTTCTGCTGATGGCCAAGCGTAATTCATATCAGCTCCAATGTGCTTCGAGTTCATCACGTCATAAGCTCCACCATATGCTTTTCTAGTAATCACTGTAATTCTTGGTACAGTAGCTTCGCTGAACGCATAGAGTAATTTAGCTCCGTTTGTAATAATAGCATTCCACTCCTGATCAGTTCCAGGTAAAAATCCGGGCACATCTTCAAATACCAATAACGGAATATTGAAGCAATCACAAAAACGAACAAATCTAGCAGCCTTAGTTGAACTATCGATATCCAATACTCCCGCAAGAAAAGCAGGCTGGTTCGCTACTATACCAATTGACTTTCCTGCCAATCTAGCAAAACCCACAACAATGTTCTCTGCAAAATCTTTGTGCACTTCGTGGAAAGTATTGCTGTCTATTACTCCGTTAATAACATCTCTTATATCATAAGGCTGGTTTGCATTCTCAGGAATAATCGTATTTAAGACTTCTCTTTTCTCCGACCCAGCAGATTTGTATGGTACTGAAGGTGCATCTTCTTCACAATTCTGAGGAATATAGGATAACAGTTGCTTCAACCCGTTGATACAAGCTATTTCATTGGCATATGTAAAGTGGGTCACTCCTGATTTTACCGAGTGAGCAGATGCCCCGCCTAACTCTTCTGAAGAAACATCTTCATGAGTAACTGTCTTTACTACGTTTGGTCCTGTTACAAACATATATGATGTTTTCTCTACCATCATAATAAAGTCTGTAAGCGCAGGAGAGTAAACCGCCCCGCCAGCACATGGACCCATAATGGCAGAAAGCTGAGGAATAACGCCACTCGCTTTTGTATTTCGGTAAAAAATATCAGCATAGCCACCTAGAGAAACTACACCTTCTTGGATTCTTGCACCTCCGGAATCATTCAAGCCGATTACTGGAGCTCCATTTTTCATTGCTAAATCCATCACTTTGCAAATCTTTTCTGCATGTGCTTCAGCTAAGGAACCACCTAAAACAGTAAAATCTTGCGCAAACACATAAACTAAACGG
>CBFHLF010000242.1:0-3071 GCA_965656555.1 uncultured Acidiluteibacter sp.
CTCCTGAGCTGTGTCCAAATGCGTATACCCCATCAAATCGATCAACTTCTACAAAAAAAGCTTGGTCATAATTTGGAGTTCCCAAGTAAGTGCCTGATTTTATCTCGCTTCCATCATCTTTTAGTTTGAGTATAAAACCATCAGAAAGCCCACCATTGTATATGTCCTGAAAAGGACTACTGCCTGCGCCAAGTGGCAAATCACTGCTTTTGGTTCCTCCTGCAATGTATACTTCATTATTGCTATTGAATTTTACAGAGTACCCTGCATCATTGTTATTACCTCCTAAATAAGTACTCCACAAAATAGACCCTAATGTTGAAGATAGCTTTACCAGAATAATATCTTGATTGCCTTGAATCGTGTCATATAGGCCATTGATAATTGGGAAGTCATTTGAATAAGTGGAGCTTATTATGTAAATATTTCCATTGTTATCTACATTTATTTCGCCTCTTGCTTGGTCGCCATAAGCATATAGCAAACCATTCGAATAATTGGTACCATTGCTATTGCTAAATAAGTTTAGTCCGTCATTTTCTGACCCTCCTAAATAGGTAGATGCTAAAAACTGGGTGCCATCAGCACTTATTCTAGCAGCATACATATCAGATCCAAGATTAAAAAATTGAATTGCGCTTACCGGACTTCCTCCATTAAAACTGCTATCGATAGCATTTACTGCGGGAATGTCGTCGGAACTGGTAGCCCCAAAAAATAGTAGTTCGTCATTGGCATTTACTACCATGCTATGAATCATTTCAGAATTACTACCGCCATAATAAGTGGTGTAAATAAGCGATTGACCATCTGCGGAATACTTCGATATTGCAACATCTATTGTACCACCATTGTAAGAACTATCTGCAAATGCTCCGGGGAATGGATAGCCGGCTTCATAAATAACACCACCTGTATAACCATTACCCGCTTCATCATAAGTAGCTGTCATCCCAAAGTTATTTTTAGTCGCTCCTGAAAACGTAGAAAATATTAGTTGGGGGTCAATAATTAAGTCAATTCCTTTATTGTATCCATTTGGGAAAATAAAGGAAACACTGTCGCCACTTAGTGCATAATTACAAGCAACCTCACGTTGAATGCCATTTACTACTTGATAAGCGTATGGCTTCATTTCTATCAATTGTCCTAATTGATGTGTAATAACTAAATGTCCTTCAGTAATTTTAATGTTTTGGTGATTAGAATATAGATTGATTATTTGTGAAGGATCTCCACCGGGTGAAATTGTGTAGTCGTATTTATAATCCTTTTCTGGTGTTTGATAAATGTTTAAATCAATTCTATTATAAATATTCTGATACAATACACTTGCGTATGATTTAGCTTTAGAAGCCCATTTTTTTGGATTACTTCCTAAATAGAAGTTGTAGTAACTGCTATGTTCATTTTCAGAAAGGATTGTTACTCCTTTATTTGCTTTCAAAAAAGTGGTGTAAATGGCGTCCTCATCAAAGGTCGGCTTTTCATCCAATTCTTGACCGCTTCCATCAGGGTGCACATGTCCTCCATATTCGAAAAAGTGGTGGGTAATACCATTTTCTTCCAAGTAAATAGCGCCCGTTGGCGTACTGGCTTTATATTTTACCTGCTTTGGCCATTGTCCCTTGTTTTCTATAAATGCGGTGTTGTTTGCTTCTATCTTACTGATAAAAAGAAACAATGCAGTGATAAATAGAAAAAGGCGTGTAAAGTGCTTCAATGTATTCTTTTTGGCTTACTGTAAATTTACAGAATATTCAGCGAATTAACTTTATCTATCGACGTAGTAAAAAGAGTATCGGTTGCTTAAACATTTTACTAAGTTTTAAGTTAATATTGTTCTGAATAAAAAAACAACTAAGCATCTATTTCATGTCTGATAAGTATAAAAAATACAGTTATTTAGCACTTTTATTTATATTAGTTATAACCGTCTTTAGCGGTAGTCAGGCAATTAAGTTACGGTTCGATTATGATTTTGAAAAGTTTTTCCCTCAGGAGGACGATGATTTAGACTTCTTTACAGAATACCGGCAAACCTTTGAAAATGACAATGACTTTGTGCTTTTTGCACTGAAAAGTGAGACCGGTATTTTTGATGAGGAATTTTTAAAGAAGGCGCAGCACTTTACAGATGAGCTTAAAAAGCTACCACACGTCAGGGAAGTTATTTCTCCATTAGAGGCAAAATATCCTAAACTTGATTTTTCTGCAATTGGTGACTTTCAAGTTCCTTACTTTCACATTAATAATCCATCGAAATACATCGCTGATTCGCTCTTTATTGCCAAAACGAATGACCCTATTACCAATGTAGTGTCACTAGAAAATGGTGTAGTAGTTATTGTTCTGAAAAACAAGGAATTGATTAATAAGGATGATTCTGATGAGTTGAGCACAGCGATCAATCAATTAGTAGAAGAGACCAATTTTGATGAAATCTATGTGATTGGAAAAATTCTAGGTCAGCAGTTGTATATCGAAATTATGAAGGTAGAATTCGGAACCTTTATGGCGATTTCCATTTTTATCTTAATTGTATTTTTAATTGTGGCGTACCGTTCCCTCTGGGGAATTATTATTCCAATGACCACAGTAATGCTTTCTGTTGTTGTTAGTTTGGGTATCATGCAGCTGTTTGGTCGGCCGTTAAATATGATGACAACGCTTTTGCCTGTTATTATGCTCGTAGTTGGGATGAGTGATGTGGTTCACTTGGTCGCAAAATACCTCGAAGAAATAAGGGTTGGTAAAAGTAAGGTTGATGCAATTAAATACACCTTAAAGAGCGTAGGAATGGCGACTCTTTTGACCTCCATTACAACTGCCTTGGGTTTTGTTACGCTCATATTTGTAAACATGGAGCCTGTGCAAGATTTTGGTGTATTTACTGCAGTTGGTGTGATGAGTGCGTTCGTCATAGCGATCATATTTATACCTGCGATTTTCTATTTATCGAAGACTCCACAGATAGCTGACCCTAAAAAGTCTAACGCCGATTGGGATAAATGGCTTCGAAGGTGTTTTATCTTACTCATCAAAAACAAGAAAGCAGTAATAGTAGGTTA
>CBFHLF010000243.1:0-3015 GCA_965656555.1 uncultured Acidiluteibacter sp.
AGAGTGGATTGGATACATTGGAATTGAAAACATGAATGGATCCTACTTCACCGTCATGGGTATGCCAATGCATTTACTTTACAGCGAATTAAAACATTTTTAGATCAACTCATTGTTTTAGTAACTTATTGATACATTAAAAAATACGATGTATTTATTAAGCTCTAGGATGATATTGAGTTATGGTATCCTTTAAATAAGATACATCTAGATGTGTATATATTTCAGTAGTTGTAATGGATTCATGTCCGAGCATATCTTGAACTGCCCTCAAGTCCGCACCGCCATCAATTAGGTGAGTAGCAAATGAATGACGAAAGGTATGCGGACTAACCGACTTGTTAATTCCGGCGGCCTTGGCCAATTGCTTCACTATGGTAAAAATCATTACCCGGGTTAATTGAGCTCCCCTCCTATTTAAAAATAAAATGTCTTGATCCTTCTTTTTGATTTCTTGATGGTTTCTGGTAGATTCCTCATAAAAGCGAATGTATTTCAATGCGACACCACCTATTGGGACTAGCCGTTCCTTATCACCTTTACCGGTTACACGCAAAAAACCTTCCTCCTTTAGCAAATGAGATCGCTTAAGATTAATCAATTCACTTACCCGCAAGCCACAACTATACAGTGTTTCTATGATTGCTCTATTCCGTTCGCCCTCCTGTTTGCTTAAATCAATTGCGGCAATCATATCATTGATTTCTTCGATTGAAAGTATTTCAGGTAATTTGCGTCCGATACGTGGTGAAGAAATTAATTCTGCAGGATTCTGATTGATGCGATCTTCCAGGACTAAGTAATTAAAAAATGCCTTCAACCCTGAAACAATTCTCGCTTGTGATCGAGCGCCCAATCCAATCTCATTGATCCAATTGATAAATGCTGTAATATGTACATCACTAACCTGCGTAGGATTAACCGACTGATCTGACTGCTCCAAAAAAAGTATCAGCTTATCAATATCACTCAAATAGGCCTGAATAGAGTTAACCGAAAGCGAGCGCTCTAATTTCATGTAGGCCTTAAATCCGTTGATATCAGAAGTCCAGTTCATACTTCAAAAATACCGCTTTGTTCATTAACTTAGCCAGATGAAAATACTAGTTATTAACGGCCCTAATCTAAATCTTCTTGGAAAGCGGGAAGTCAACATTTATGGAAAGCAAACCATAGAAGAAATTCTTCAATCATTGGAGCAGAAATATGCATCAATTACCATCGACTTTGTTCAATCTAATATCGAAGGAGAGCTTGTAAACAACTTGCAAGATGCTAATCAAAAGTACGATGGGATAATACTAAATGCAGCAGCATACACACATACAAGCATTGCAATTGCAGATGCTATTAAAGCCATCGATACACCAGTAGTAGAAGTGCATCTTTCAAATATTTACGCACGTGAAAAGGAACGGCATATATCGCTTATCTCTGCAAACTGTATTGGTAGTATTAGCGGATTTGGACCTGCTTCATACGAACTAGCAATACATTACTTCAATCTTTAATATATGTCATCAATTACCAAAGTCATTACATTACTCTCACTACTATTGCTAATCAATTATTCTTTTGCGCAAAACGGTGAATTGTTCCCTGACATTACAGCAGCCAACCTAAATAATGAGGCAGTTTCTCTACCACATGATCACAAAGGACAGTTTGCAGTGATTGGCATTGCATTTTCAGAAGACGCACAAGACGACTTGTATACGTGGGGACCACCTGTTCACAACTTATTTATAAATAAAGATGGTTTAAATGCATTAGTTTACGACGTTAAAGTAAGTTTAGTTTTACTTTTCACAGGAGTAAATAAAGCGGCGTATAAAAAAGCTGAAAAACTCATAAAAGAAGGAACAGAAGAAACTTATCGTGATCATATTTTGCTATATAAAGGAGAGATGGGCGACTATAGAGATAATTTAGCTATGAAGGACCGAAAAATTCCTTATGTATTTGTATTAGATAAAGAAGGAACCATTATCTATAGCACCTCAGGGAGATACACGAGTGAAAAAATGGATAAAATTGCTGAGTTAGTAGAAGAATAATGATTAATAAAAGCTAATTATTTAATAATCAGAAAGAATAATTTAGGAACCAATTTTTATTATTGGAATAATTAGCTGATATTTGCCGCCTGAAATTTTATATTAATAATTACATTTAAACAAGACTTATGCCTGTAAAAATGAGATTGCAAAGACACGGTAGAAAGCAACATGCTTTTTTTCACCTTGTAATTGCCGACAGTCGTGCCCCACGAGATGGGAGGTTTATTGAGAAAATAGGCACGTACAACCCAAACACTAACCCTGCAACTATCGATGTAGATTTCGATAAAGCTTTTGATTGGTTAACTAAAGGAGCTCAACCTACTGATACAGTTAGAGCAATTCTTTCTTACAAAGGAATTCTTTACAAAAACCACTTAGCAAAAGGTGTTGCTAAAGGTGCTTTGACACAAGAGCAAGCGGATGCTAAATTTGCTGCTTGGTTGGAAGAAAAAGAAAACAAGATTTCTGCAAAGAAAGAAGGTTTATCTGCACAAGAAGCTGCAGACAGAAAGAAGAAAGCGGATGCGGAAGCTGAAGTAAATGCAAAAAGAGCTGCAGAAATTGCTGCTAAAACTGCTGCTCCAGTTGAGGAAACTAAAACTGAAGCTCCTGCAGCTGAAGAAAAAGCAGATGATTCTGCAACAGATGAAGGTGAAGAAGTTGAAGTTCCTGCTGAATTCAAGGATTTGGTAGAAAAAGTTGAAAAAATGACAGTTTTAGAACTTTCACAACTTGTTAAAATTTTAGAAAAGAAATTTGGTGTTTCTGCTGTTGCTGCCGCTGCCCCAGCTGGTAGTGCGGGTGAAGCTGCAGAAGAAAAATCTGAATTTACAGTTCATATAGCAGACGTTGGTGCGCAAAAAATAGCCGTTATTAAGGTTGTTAAAGAAGTTGTAGGACTTGGGCTAAAAGAAGCCAAAGAACTTGTAGATAGTGCTCCAGCTGATTTAAA
>CBFHLF010000244.1:0-3003 GCA_965656555.1 uncultured Acidiluteibacter sp.
ATTATTATCAACATAGTGCCATTCTGTTCTGCTGTCAGAACCTAAATTTCCTCTGATTTGTAAATTATAAACACCAGGTGTTGACCCTGTATTACTAATAACGATTTTCTTAAATGCCATTCCTAAAGTGCTAGAATAATGAAAGGTAGCCGAATTAGTAATAGTTCCTGATTGAGGACTAACCGTGTGTCTAAAGGCACCATCAAAACCATCGCCATGGGAAGTAGAACCTGTATTTAATGTAACTTCCGTAATATTATTTGTTCCGCTGAAATTCCAATTAACAGAACCTGCTGCTGTAGATACTGTTTGAGCATCCAGCCTGTGCAACACTGTTAAGAACAATGTAATAATAAGTAGTGTTTTTCGCATAATATCTAAGTTTTTATTTTTCACAAAGTAACTTAGCAATAAGGTGTTTAACTAATAAGTATTAGATATTTAGGCGAATTACCTATTGATTTAGGAGAACTACTTATTTTTGTTGTTTTTATGTTTAAATAAGCCTTTTTTATGCAAAAAAAAAGAGAAAACTGCTGTCTTCTCTTTTAAGGTAACGATTATAGGAATACTTTGGTGATCGCTATTTCACCATAACATTTACACGTCTATTTAATCGTCTTCCTTCAATGGTTTTGTTACTTGCTGCTGCTTCACGCTCTCCCTTAGAAACCAACTTGTATGTTACTGATGTAATTCCTTTGGTTTCAAAATAGGATTTTACCGCTACTGTTCTCTTTTCAGCTAAGCGATCATTGTATGAAGACGGACCAAAAGAATCAGTATGTCCTTCCAATTGAAGCTCACTTGTGCTACTTAGGGTTAGCTTCTCTATAAAAGCGTTAATCCTTGCCTTAGAAGAATCTTCAATGGCATAAGAATCAAATGCAAAGTAAACAGTAAGTTGTTGAACTATATTGTCATTACCTAGTAGAGTTTCACCTTCAATTGATTCTTTAAAGGGAACTATTTCGCTGGTTACCGATTCATTATCAAGCACAGCTATTAAGTATCCTTCATCATTAACAGCTTTAAATTCAAAGTTTCCTTTAGAATCAGTTATAATGGTATCTACAGCTTCGCCATTTTCGTCTCGAATGACTAATTCAATAGGCTTATTAACAACTCTCAAAGCTTCGAAATCTACATTTCCTATAATAAAATCATTTTCAGCAGCTGAATCGAATACGAATATAGGTTGATTAGCTATTTCGTCTGATGATGTGTCATCTATTGCTAATTCCTTAAAAGGGACTAATTCATGGTTTACAGATTCATTATCAAGTAAAGCTATTGAATAGCCTTCGAAGTCAAGAGCCTTATATTCAAAGTTTCCTTTAGCATCGGTTATAATGGTATCTACTGCTTCGCCATTTTCGTCTCGAATGACTAATTCAATAGGCTCATTAACAACTCTCAAAGCTTCGAAATCTACATTCCCTACAATAAAATCATTTTCAGCAGCTGAATCGAATACGAATATAGATTTAGTCTCTTCTAAGATAAGATCCTCAGCGCCGATAGATTCACCATTTAGCAATGAAACAATATAAGTCTCATTGTTTTCTTTTTCAAATTCAAAATCTCCGCTATCATCAGCTATAATTGTATCCACTACTTCACCTTTAGCTGTTTTCACTACTAAAGAATTATACCCCATCGAATTCATCATTTCACTTGGAATAGCTATTCTACCTTTAACCATTTTACTGCTCTCCGAAGCCAATAGCTCAATAACCTTAGAGGGCATGCTATCAATTGGAGCAGGCGACTTAAACACTACCTCATATAAATCACTCAATTCTGAATCTCTGTTGCTAGAGAAAACCGCACTACCATTATTAATCATGATAAAATTTGCATCAAATTTTTCAGAGTTAATAGGGCTTCCCATATTGACAGGCTTACTCCAGTTAGTCCATCCTTCACCTATTCTATTAGCGTAAAAAATATCTGCCTGACCTACTCCACCATGTCCATCACTTGAGAAATAAAGTGTTCGCTTATCCATTGTCAAAAATGGTGTTGTTTCTATGGTTGGTGTGTTTAATTGAGGTCCTAAATTGATCAATCCTCCCCAACTACCATCTGATTGTCTCAAACTCACAAAAAGATCTTCATATCCTGTTGAATCCATTGCTGCAGCAATAAAAAACTGTTGCTCATCAGGTGTTACATAAAATGAGTAGAACCCATTTCCGACTTCAAACCCGGGAACATCAATACCAATAGGTGAGCCATACTCTCCTTTTTCATTCAATTCTACATATCCCAACCCTTTTGCCTTTTTATGGCGCGTTTCTAAAGAATTAAATAAGTAAATGCGCTGATTATCTTGAGAAATTCCAATAACTGCATTATTAGCATTATCATTTACCGCTAGGGATTTTTGTGTTGGACTATTCCATTCTTCTCCATTAAAATCGCTAGACCATATTTCTTGACCTGACTTTGACAGTTTCTTTTTACCGACATAAGTTCGCATAAAGTAAATACGATTACCTTCTAGGTTCACTACAGGTACATTCTCTTCAGCCTTTGTATTTAAAGACTTTATTGGTTTGATTTGCTCTACCTCAAGTTGGTTGTATTGTCCGAATACTCCCAATGAGGTAACAAATAACATTGAAAATAGTAGTAATGATGATATATTTAATCTTGTCATAATAATTGCAAAAACTTAATTAATAAATGGTAAAGGCAATGAATAGTTCATTACTCCCACTTGAAACATTTCTTATTTCTGATGTATTGTAATCATAAGAATATCCCAGCTTTATCAGTCCATTTATGTGGTATGAAAACAATACAGATATAGCATCTTGACTTCTATAAGCCAATCCACCTGATAAAAATTGCTTGTAGGTTATCATAGTATTTAGATCATAGCTAAGAGGATTATTTCCCACCTTCTTAAACAAGAAACCAGGAGACAGTCTTAATGAATTATTTAGATCAAAATGATACCCTCCCATCACAAAATGATGCATATCAAATTTCTCT
>CBFHLF010000245.1:0-2992 GCA_965656555.1 uncultured Acidiluteibacter sp.
GAATCATTACCCACTCATCATTTGCTATGTATAATTTGTAACCATCTACATCTTCCACTTTTTCTACCTTATAATTTCCAAAGTTCTTGTATTTACCATCGGTGCAATTTTGCATAATGCGTAATTTGTCTGCTTCCTCTAGGTGCAAATCAATTCTCTCGAACTTAAAATCACCAACAATTTTGTAGACTTCATCAATTAAATCATCTAAGGACTTACCTGACTTTACCATGTATTCCCAGATCACTAAGCCCATCCAAATACCATCACGCTCAGGGATATGTCCTTTAATCGCAATACCACCTGACTCTTCTCCTCCAACTAATACATCCTCATTTACCATATGGCCTGCGATGTATTTAAAACCAATTTTGGTTACTTGATATTCTAAACCTAAAGCGTCACACAATTTTTTGATTTTTGGAGATACTGAAAAAGCATTTACCACTTTTCCCGTCATCTTCTTCTCTTTTGCTAAATAATACGTTAGCAATAAAATGATGTGATGCGAATCAATAAACTCTCCTTTTGAATTGTATAAACCAATTCGATCTGCATCGCCATCTACTGCTAATCCGCAATCTAAATCTCCATCAGAAAGTTTAAGCATTTCTGAAAACTCGGTTAAATTTCGGTGAATTGGCTCAGGCGCTTGACCTTCAAACCCTGGATTGTGCTCACAATGTAAAAAGGTAATATCAGGTAATAGTCTTCTCATCACATCTTGTCCTGCACCAAACATAGCATCAAAAGCAAAGTTCATGTTGGCATTTCGAATTGCATCCATATCGAAGTTCGCCTCTACGTGATTGACATACATGGTTTCTAAATCGATATACTCTACTTTACCTTTCGCTACTAAATCTTCTATTCGGATAGCATCCAAATCAATGGTGTTTCCATCTGGAATTAAATCTTCTACCTCTTGTACTTGATCTGGTAATAAAGGTCCACCAAAGTGTCCTTTTAATTTAAATCCGTTGTAAGACGGAGGATTATGCGATGCAGTAATCACTACACCTAAACTAGCGCCTTGCTTTAAGGTGCCTAATGAAACCATGGGTGTACTCACAAATCCTTTAGCTAAATAAACCTTTACACCTGCATCAGCAAGTACTTTTGCAGTCGTCTCAGCAAACAACTCTCCTGCGTATCTACAATCGTGCCCAATGACCACTGAAGGGTTTTCGAAATTTAACTTCAACCAATTGGCTGTTCCTATACTCACACGAGCCACATTTTCAACAGTGTAATCTTTTGCGATGATTGCTCTCCAACCATCCGTTCCAAACTTAATTTTTGTCATATCTTATATCTAAATATCTTATTTTCAACTCTTTCAAATGCGGCGCCAAATATACTAATTATCTATTTATTCTCCGTCTACTCAACTCTCTCTGATACTGAGCAGCATAAACATTGTGCTGACGTAGATTGGTAGCAAAGTTATGATAGTAAGAGAAATCTGCCTTTGCACACATGTACAGGTACTGGTGCTTTTCATAATTCAATACAGCATCAATAGAAGAAATTTCAGGTACATTAATTGGTCCTGGAGGTAAGCCTGCATATTGATACGTATTGTATTTTGAATCGACCAACTTATCTTTATTCAGTACCCTTTTAATGGTAAAATCTCCAATCGCAAAAATCAATGTAGGGTCAGACTGCAAGCGCATTCCAATATTTAACCGGTTAATATATAGTCCTGCAACTCTTGGCCGCTCATCTGGCTTCATGCTTTGTTCTGCTTGCACAATAGAAGCGAGCGTAGAAACCTCAGACTGGGATAAATTTAAAATCTTTGCCTTTGCTTTTCGCTCTTCTGTCCAAAAGTTCTTGTATTCTTTGGCCATTCGTTTTACAAACCCATCGGCGGAGGTGTTCCAGTAAAACTCGTAAGAATTAGGAATAAACATACTGATAAACGTATATTGATTGAAACCATACTTTTTCCAAATCTCTGCACGATTCAGCACGGATAGCAACTCTTCCTCGGTGGCCTCTATGTATGTAGCCACCTTTTTAGCCAACTCTTTTTTCGTTCTCACATTGTTAAAGGTCAGCTGTAGCGGTGATTGATCTCCAGAACGCAATTGATTGACAAGCGAATTATTGCTAATCCCGTCCTTAATCAGATAGCGGCCCGGATAAATGTGATTCGCATAATTCTTTTTTCTTGCGACCCAACCAAAACTAGCCGTGTCCTCCAAGATTTGTTTTTCTTGTAACGATTGCATAACATCACTTAACGTAGCTCCAGTTTTGATGTATATATAAGTATCGTTTTCGACTTTAACATTAGGCATGTAAACACGATCATAAATTACCATACCGATGATGGCTCCAATAATTGCAAACAGAACTACCAGCAAGACTAGTGCTTTGCGCATACCGCTCTTCTTTTTTCCTTTTTTCATAAAAACAATTGATACATACCCTCGTCAACCCACTTTTGGTTAATAAACATCCATTCTTTCTTAACGCCTACTTTAATAAAACCAACTGCCTCAAATACATGAATACTAGCGGTATTATCCTCCAATATATTGCAATAAAGTTGATTTAAATCGAGGACTTCCCGAGCATAAGCCGATATTTCTTGCAATGCTTCTTTGGCATAACCTTTCCCTCTTTCTGATTCCTCGCCGATTAAGATTCCAATACCAGCGCGCTTGTGGCGAGGATCAAAATCGAAGAAATCAATGCACCCAATTGTTTCGCTACCATCAACCAACTCAATCATTAATCGCTGTTGTTTTGCGCTATACAAATCTTGAGGTGCATCAATGAACTGCCTTAATGTATGCTTTGAAAAAGGAGCAAGCGTATTGCTAACATTCCAATTTTGAGTAGCATTTTCCCATGCAAAAAGGACATCTATGTCAGCAGGTTCCATTGCTCGTAAAATCAATTGGTCGGTTTTTAACATGTTACAAAAGTATCAAAATAGTGCGGTGGTGTGTTTGTAAGGATTAACTTTGTAGTCCAA
>CBFHLF010000246.1:0-2845 GCA_965656555.1 uncultured Acidiluteibacter sp.
GTTCGCATAACAATTTAATTATGGCAAAAGAGAAAGAACCGAAAGAGAACAACGAGCAGGCACAAAAATTGAAAGCCTTGCAGCTAACCATTGATAAATTAGAGAAAACCTACGGAAAGGGCTCTATTATGAAAATGGGTGATCGTGCAGTAGAAAATGTAGAGGCGATTCCTTCTGGTTCAATTGCATTGGACTTAGCATTAGGAGTGGGCGGTTTTCCAAGAGGAAGGATTGTAGAAATTTACGGTCCAGAATCATCTGGTAAAACAACGCTTTCAATTCATGCCATTGCAGAGGTTCAAAAGCAAGGCGGAATTGCAGCATTTATTGATGCAGAGCACGCTTTTGATAAAACGTATGCTGAAAATTTAGGTGTTGATACTGAGAACTTATTTATTTCTCAGCCTGATAATGGTGAACAAGCATTAGAAATCGCCGAAAACTTGATTCGTTCTGGAGCCATAGATCTTATTGTAATTGACTCTGTAGCGGCACTTACTCCAAAAGCAGAAATCGAAGGTGAGATGGGTGATTCTCGAATGGGTCTGCAAGCGAGATTAATGTCTCAGGCGCTTCGTAAATTGACAGGTACCATAAATCGTACAGGATGTTGTTGTATCTTCATTAACCAATTGAGAGAGAAGATTGGGGTGATGTTTGGTAATCCTGAAACAACCACCGGTGGTAATGCATTGAAATTTTACTCTTCTGTGCGAGTTGATATTCGAAGAAGTTCTCAAATAAAGAATGGTGACGAAGTGATGGGTAACCGTGTGAAAGTAAAAATTGTGAAAAATAAGATCGCACCGCCTTTTAGAAAAGCAGAGTTTGACATCATGTATGGCGAAGGAATTTCTAAGGTAGGTGAAATCATTGATATGGGAGTTGATTTGGACGTGGTTAAGAAAAGCGGTAGCTGGTTTAGCTATGGTGAAACACGCCTAGGGCAAGGTAGAGATGCAGTTAAATTATTGATTGCTGATAACCCTGAATTGATGGAAGAATTAGAAACAAAAATCAAAGAGAAGATGCAAGGTGAATAACCGCGTTTAAATAATTAATTTTATGCCCTGTTTATTTAGTTAAGCAGGGCATTTTAATTTTTACACTTATGAAAAGAACAACTTTACTTTTAATCCCATTTTCGTTGATTTTAATCGCTTGTGGAGGAGAGACTGCCACAAAAGAAGTTGAACAAGTTGAAACACCTCAGGAGGTAGAGGCTGAAACGAACCCCATTGATGTGCAGTTAAAGTCATTAAATGAGCAGATCAAAAACGATATAAATAACCCTAATTTATATGCAGAACGGGCAAATTTGTTTTTGCAAATGAATGATCTATCATCTTCATCAGCAGATATACAGCGAGCATTGCGCCTCGATTCCTTGAATTTTAATTCTTACATCGCTCTAGGAGATTTGCAAGCCATGCAAGGCCAGTTTGAGCCAACTAAGTATGCTTTCGAATTGGCGTATAAAAGCGCTACAACTGATCAGGAGCGTTCATTGGCTTACCAAAAGATTGGCGAAGTTTATTACGTGATTCAAGACTATGATAAAGCACTTGATTATGCCGACTTGTCGTTAAAAGAGAACTTGTACAATGCGGAGAGTTATTTCTTAAAGGGGTTGCTATTCGAAGCTAAGGGTAATATGGAGCGTGCAATCAGCTCATGGCAGACCGCTGTAGAGCAAGACCCAGATCACATTAAATCATATTTGCGATTAGCACTGACGTATGATGAACTGGACGATCCATTGGTGATCGATTACACCAATAATATTTTGGATATTGATTCGAATAATATTGAGGCGCTATATACGCAGGCCATGTATCAACAGCGAAATGATATGCTTAATGAAGCCATGAAAAATTACACGCGCATCATGAAATTAAATCCGAACATGCGGGAAGCTCCTTACAATATGGGATACATTCATTTGGTGTATTTAAAACTGTATAACGAAGCGAAAGGTTACTTTGAGAAATCAATTAAAATTGATCCAAATTACCACGAAGCATATTATAACTACGGTTATTGTTTTGAATTGTTGGGAGATATTCAAAGTGCGGAGAAGATTTATAAAAAAGCATTAAGTGTAAAGCCTGACTACACCGCTGCGGCGAATGGGTTGAGTAGAGTGAATGATACTAGAACGATAAATGAATGAATTACCTATCTGTAGAAGAGCTGAGTAAAAATTTTGGCGACCGTGTTTTATTTGATAAAATTTCTTTCGGAGTAGAGAAAGGTCAAAAAGTGGCCCTGATTGCTAAAAATGGTGCAGGAAAAACGACCTTTTTGAACTGCTTAACAGGCAAAGAGCCTGTAAGCGATGGCAGAGTTGTCTGGCGCAACGATATTACTGTTGGTTACCTTAACCAAGAGCAAATATTTGATGCGACGCACAGCATTAATGAGGAAATTTTCAAGGCAGATAATGCATTTATGCAAGCCATCAATTTTTACAATGCTGCAGTTGAGAATGGCGCTGATGCAGAAGTTTTTCAGCAAGCCATGGATCAAATGGACAGCCTGCAAGCTTGGGATTACGAAGCGAAGCTAAAACAGATTTTGGGATCATTGCAGTTGCATGATCTTGAACAACGGGTAAATACCTTATCAGGAGGGCAGAAGAAGCGTCTGGCGTTGGCTAAGGTTCTGATAGAACAACCTGAATTTATCATTTTGGATGAGCCAACCAACCACTTGGATCTAGAGATGATCGAGTGGTTAGAAAACTATTTGGCTACTGAGAATATGACCTTGCTAATGGTCACACACGACCGTTATTTCTTAGAGCGGGTGTGCGATTCAATTATCGAGATTGATAATGGGCAGT
>CBFHLF010000247.1:0-2830 GCA_965656555.1 uncultured Acidiluteibacter sp.
TGTTTGCACATATTTTTCTGAATTGATTTGAATAATTGATCGTTTTGTTTGTTCACTAATATATGCCAGAGAGCTGTATGAAAAGCAAATTAATGGTAAAATTAAATGCGGAACTACTGTGTTTACTGCATCCCACCAACTTGATGAATTTGTAAAGTTACCTAGGCCATAGCTCGGAAACCATTGAAAATACTCAGGACTGGCTAAAAAAATAATGAGCAAGCTTGCAAGCCAAAAAGAAGGAATACAATGAATTAAAAAAAGTATTTGTGTTATTAATTTAGCAATAAATGAATGCCTATTCATTGCAAGGTAAACCCCTGTAGGTATAGCTATAAGGTAGCTAATTATAATTGAGATAGTGCTTAAAAGTAGAGTCCATAGGATGCTATTACTTACTTTCGACGATACGGGAGTTCCATCTGTAAATGAAACTCCGAAATTCCCTGAGAGCAAGTTTTTGAGCCAATAATGGTATTGATTGTCCACACCATGCCATATAAATTTGGGAATAAAACGATTTAGTCGACTTTGGTTACTAGTCATTGCAAGAATAACTGACTCTAGCTTGGATAATTCTCGTTTAACGCTTAGCTCTTTAGTGTTCCCGAGTTTGAAAAAAAGTAATTGGTCTATTAGTCCTTTTGTAGAATTGGTCCTCTTTAGGTTACTAATCAACTGCTGTATTTTGTTCCTAACAGCAGGATTATCTATACTGTAGGAGAGAGCGGATAACTTATTTAAATGGGTTATGTATTTATGAGTTAGCGGCCAATCGCCGTGCTCAAAACTTAAAAGAGAAACATTTTCTCTAAAACCTTTGTCAATAATTTTGTATAAGGTATCAGGCTGCGTAGCATCAGTTATTCTAAAGTAGAACGAAGGTTTATCAAAATTATATTCTTTACTAATTTCTATGGCTTTTTGCTCAATCACCTGTTGATTTAGCTCCTGTATGTTGATGCTCTTTTGCCGTTCAATCATTAACTCTAAAGGATCGCCCGGGGTTTGAGTACTTATAAAAAATACAATAAGTGAAATCCCAAAAAATGTAGGGATCATAATCAAAAGCCGCTTAAGGAGATAATGAAGCATTCTGAGTTTATTTAAACCCCGGGGCCCAAAAGCCCGGACGCATTGCAGATAAGTTGTAGTTGGTAAATTCCTTGTTTATCGCCATTCGCTCAAGTGGTGAATAGAGGTAAATGTATGGTAACTCATCATGTATGATCTCTTGGAATCTATGGTTATATTTTGCTCGATCCTCAATGGTGGTAGATTGGTTAATTAGATCAATTAATTGATCAACCTCAAGGTTTGAAAAACTCACCTGGTTAGTACCCTCAGCTATGGATTTGGAGTGAAATAATGAATTGTGATTTCTTGGGGTAGGAGCAAAAACTTTTCCAAGAAAAGAGATGTCGAATTTTTTGCGTTTTAGGTTTTCAAGATAAATGGACCATTCAAATGATTCTATGTTAATTTTTATGCCTGCTTTTTTGGCGTCTTCTTGAAATATTAATCCTATTCTTTTTCGTGATTCATTGCCACTATTATAGCTGTAATTTAACTCAAAAGGAATGTTAACACCTTCAATGACTTTTTCAACTATACCGTCTCCATTATTATCTTTCCACCCATTTGCTTCCAGTAAACTTTTCGCTTTTTGAAGATCGAATTGATAGGGTTCAAGGTCAAAGTTATAATTAGCCTTATCAGAAATTGCGTTTGGACCAACAATTCTTTCCCCGTATCCATACGCAACTATATCAATGATTTTTTCCACATCCAACGCATGTGCTATTGCTTTTCTGGCGCTCTTATGTCTTAATACTGGATGATTAAGATTTAAGCCTAAACAATAATATGCGGTAATAGGGCTTGTTACAAAATTGAATTCATTTTTATATACTTCAGACTGACTCATTTCAGAAAACTCCTTAGGAGATATCCCACGCATTAAGTCAATGGATTTATTTTTTAATGCTGACAAAGCGGTAGTTTCATCAGGGATGATATGATAGTTGATTTGGTTCACACTTACATCAAACTCTGTGTTATCACTTTTATATTGGTGACCCCACCAATCCTTTTTCAATTGTAATTTAAGATTTCTGCCATCGTTTAGTTCTGTAACCTTATAGGCACCCGAACCACTTATATAGTTGATATCAGATTGATATTTTGAAGACTTAAATTTTTCGCTGAATAATTGAATAATAGAGTCATCTACTAGAAGCTCTCTATTATTGTTTAAGTCAGATATGGTAAAGTTGTTAAGTAGCTGTGCTGAGTCGTAATGGTATTTTGGCAGTATAACTATATCACCTACAAGGTATTTCGAGTGGAGTAAATCCATTTGAGAAGTGATGGTAAACTTTCTTTCATTCACACTATCTATAATTATTGAATCAATAGAATTAAGAAACCCATTATATCCATATGCAGATAAACCGGGCAATATGTTGACTTTAATTGAGAAGTCAACATCGCTTCCTGTAATTGGAGATCCATTATCCCACGTAGCACCATTCCTTATCGTAAATTGATAATGATTATTACCTAAGCTGTCTGTAGTGATTGCAGGAAGGGAGTCTGCTAATAGTGGCGTTAGTTCAAGCGTTTTAAAGTCTATGGAAGTTAGTGTTTGAAAAATGAATGGACTAACAATACCTGAAAGCTCATCAACATAAGTGAGTGGATTAAGGTTCATTGTTCCAGAAATCTCTCTAATGTTTAGAGTTCTTTCACTACTTGTATTGATCGTTTTTTTATCTTTTGGATTACAAGCGGTGAATAGGAAGGGAGTAAGAAGAGCAATTAGTAGGTT
>CBFHLF010000248.1:0-2827 GCA_965656555.1 uncultured Acidiluteibacter sp.
TCCGATACAATGTTCGCTCTGAAATACCCAATTCTTTTGAGGCATTTTTTCGTTTCCCGTTGTATTTTTTTAGTGCTCTTTTGATCAATTCTTTTTCCGTGTCCGCAATAGAAAGCGTTTCTTCCACTTCTTCATGCACTTCATCTACTACTTCATTGTGGAAGTTTTTGTGGTTATACTCTTCCTCAAACTGATTGTTGGGTTCATTAAAAGCTTGCAGACGGAGCGGTAATTCACTAGTGGCTGGTTTTTCCCCTTCTTCATAGAGTCGCTGTATAATTTGGGCACCTTCTTCACTGTTGACAAAACCGTCTTCTGAGTTTAGCGCTTTAAATACGAGCTTCTTTAAATCGGTAACATCGCGTTTTAAATCAAACAGGACTTTGTATAAAATTTCCCGTTCGTTCAGGTTGCTTTCACTGTCATCAGATTGGTAGAGTGCAGGAAGTGTTCTGCCATCAATATCTGGTAGATAGCTTTTGAGTGTTTGCTCATCTACCGCTTTGTTTTTTTCGATAACCGATATTTGTTCGGTTACATTTTTTAGTTGACGAATGTTTCCTGGCCAACGATAGCTCTCTAATGCTGTTCTAGCGTGATCCGATAATTGAATGGATGGCATTCGGTATTTAGCTGCAAAGTCAGCAGCAAATTTTCGGAACAACAAATGAATGTCTTCTTTTCTATCTCTTAGCGCAGGTAAAGAAATGGGTACTGTATTTAATCGATAATACAGATCATCTCGAAATTGATTCTTTTTAATGGCCTCCGGAATGTTCACATTAGTAGCGGCTACTATTCGAACATTCGTTTTTTGAACTTTGGAAGATCCTACCTTTATAAATTCTCCGGTCTCTAGAACTCGAAGTAAACGCACTTGTGTTTGAAGGGGTAATTCGGCTACTTCATCAAGAAAAATAGTACCACCATCAGCGACTTCAAAATAACCTTTTCGCGCTTCACTTGCACCTGTGAAGGAGCCCTTTTCGTGACCGAATAGTTCGGAATCAATCGTCCCTTCAGGAATGGCTCCACAGTTTACTGCAATGTATTTATTGTGTTTGCGTGCACTTAGCTGATGAATGATTTGCGGCATAGTCTCCTTACCCACACCACTTTCACCGCCGACTAATACGGATAAGTCAGTAGGAGCTACTTGTATTGCAATATCAATAGCCCGTATCAATAAAGGAGAGCTACCAATGATGCCAAACCGTTGTTTTATTTGATCTACTGTCATGGGTTAGTCATTTACTACTTTTCCAATCAATGTACCAGTTGTACACGATTCAATTAATACATTCACATACGTGCCTACTTGATGATTCTCTTTTGGGAAAACAGCTACGGCATTTTGAGGTGTTCGCCCGTACAACTCATCTTCAGATTTTTTAGAAGTACCTTCGATTAAAACTTCATAGACATTACCAACCATTTCGTTGTTTCTAAAATGAGCATTCTCTCTGTGTAGTCTGATGATTTCTTCCAGTCTACGTTGTTTGGTCGCCTCAGGTATGTCATCTTCGAATTTACGCTGAGCTACAGTGTTAGGGCGCTCAGAATACTTAAACATATAGCCTAGTTGATACCTGACATATCGCATCATATCGAGTGTTTCTTGATGCTCTTCTTCCGTTTCTGAACAGAATCCCGCAATAATATCACTAGAAATAGAGCAGTCAGGGATTACTTCCCAAATTTTATCGATTCGCTCTTTGTACCACTCTTTAGTGTAGCCCCGATTCATCAATTCGAGAATTCTATTGTTTCCTGACTGCACCGGAAGGTGAATGTAATTACAAATATTATCGTACTTGGCGATGGTATAAATTACATCATCGGTAAGGTCTTTTGGGTGAGAGGTGGAAAAGCGAACACGTAATAAAGGATCTATTTGAGCTACCATTTCCATTAGCTGCGCAAAGTTCACGCTTTCTTTTTGCTCTTCTTCGGATAAGTTTTTAAACTCTTTCTTTAATCCGCCACCATACCATAAATAAGAATCTACATTTTGACCCAACAAGGTAACTTCTCGGTAGCCTTGTTCAAATAAGAGCTGAGCTTCATTTACGATACTTTTAGGATCTCTGCTTCGTTCTCTCCCTCGGGTAAAAGGAACCACACAAAAGGTGCACATATTATCGCAGCCTCTGGTGATCGATACAAAGGCAGTTACACCATTTCCACCCATTCGTATAGGCTCTATTTCGGAGTAAGTTTCTTCTTTTGATAAGATCACGTTAACGGCCTTTTGTCCATTATCGACCTCTTCAACTAAGTTTGGTAGATCGCGATAAGCGTCAGGTCCAACAACCAAATCCACTAATTTCTCTTCATCAATCAATTTAGACTTTAATCGCTCAGCCATGCAGCCAAGCACACCGATAACCATTTCGGGTTTGTTCTTTTTAATGGTATTGAAATTAGCAAGTCGCTTTCTTATAGTTTGCTCGGCCTTATCTCTAATCGAGCATGTGTTCAGTAAAATAAGGTCAGCCTCATCGAGTTCTTTGGTCGTGCTAAACCCATCTTTCGTAAGAATAGAAGCCACTACCTCACTATCAGCAAAGTTCATTTGGCAACCATAACTTTCTATATATACCTTCCTGTTGGCGTTATTACTGTTTGGATGATCGATGGTTAACGCTTCTCCTTGACGTTGTTCATCTATTTCCTTAATTCCTGCTCTTGACATCCGCTGATTCTGTTTTATTGCCCTGCGAAATTAGGCAAATTTTGAATGCGTGACAAAATGGCATGGTGGTAACTCTTTATAAACAACAGTTTTTAACATTGCTGCAACCTCTTTGAATAGTAGGCTGATAGT
>CBFHLF010000249.1:0-2824 GCA_965656555.1 uncultured Acidiluteibacter sp.
GTCAATATTTATCAGAATAAAAAGAGAACCATCTTTTTACATGCTAGTTTAAATAATGTACTGCATATTATGCCCAATTCAGAAACAATGAGTGGATTCACTCGAAAAGATTCAAGTACCATTAGTATTATTACCACCGTTAATTCTAATGCATTGCAATACGCTATTGAGCCTTATTTAGGTGTAAGCTATTTATGGAAATTCAAAAAAAGCAGTAATGGACTACTTTTTCGGGTAAAAAGAGGGTTTGTTTTTCATGAACAATCAATCGCAGTTATGCGCATTTCTGACACCAATGAAACGAGTAATGTTAAGTTTAACAATAACAATTGGACATTTTCAATAGCTTATTTGCTGCGAAAAAATCAATAAAACTTTTTTACTGAGCCTGCTGTACAACATACGCTCTCAAATCTTCAATCTGCTGAGGGCTCAGTCGCTCTTCAGGGTAATGAGGCATATAACGTGGTTTGCCTTTATCTGCATACGTTCCATGAACTATTATGTCGTACAAATTCCAATAGCCATTTTTGTCTAAATTATTGTTGAATTTTCTGAAAGTTACTTTTGCATCATCCAATAAAATTGGAGAAACGCCACCATCTTGATGGCAAGCTTGGCAACTTAATTCATAAACCTTTTTTCCATTGGTAGGATCTCCGATTAATCCTGCATATCCTTCTATTTTATTATCAGGATTTTTTGGGAAAGTGGCAGGACTTTTTAACGCATATTTTGATTTAACTAAGGCTAATTTTTCTTCGTCTTTAGCATCTGATCGTAAATACTTAACATCCTCTTGGGTTAAATTTAAGTCGTCTAAAGTTAGTTGTATCGATTCGTAATAAGCCAAAATGGCTTCCAATTCCCAATCTTCTAGGTATCGCCCTGAAGAGCATACTTTTGCGCACAACTGCGTTGATTCTTCCAAACTTTTACTAGCCGCTGTTACCAAATCGCCATACTTTAGAACGTAGTCATCATTATACCAGCTTTCTCTGTTATATATTCCCCAAAATGTAGTGGCTGGTAAAAACTTTAGGTTATTTTCGGCTGCGTATTCTAGTCTAGCTTGTGGATCAAATTGAGTAATAATTGGATCTTCTTGCACTTGGTTATGGCAACTTGTGCAAGCGAAATACTTACTAATAAATGGCCCCATTTTACCATCAGGACCTATAGCTCGTCCATTATATACTAAGGATTTTCCTCGCTCGATTAATTCAGCAGCAGGGTTTTCTCTATAATGCGTTTGCTTTTTATCCCCAAACTCTAGCAACAAATCGCTCAATTTATTAGTAGGAGGGAAGGCAATAAAATCGTCGTAACTATTCCAGCTGATGAGTGAAAAAGAAATAACGATAAGTAATAGTGTACTTACTTTCTTCATGTTACTTGTATTTTTTGCCTTTTAACTGAAAATTACGGCTGAAGTTAAACCCAAAAAAGATATCACCTTTGAAAAAATCTTCTCTTGTTTCTGAGATAAAAAACTTGTCAATCATCCCTTGAGAGTTTGAAACGTGTAATTGAAATACGTGGCTTTTTGTCTGAATGTCAAATCCCAATGATAATGAGTTGGTAAATTCATCGGCCATTTGGTTGGGCAACACATAATAGTACTCGGCTTGAAAAGAAATTGTTTTGGTCAATTGATATCTCGTCGCCGCCCCTAGAGCAAATAAGTCATTTTCTTCGTCTCTAGTTTCTACCAAGTTTCTATGAATAAAGGTAGGCATTAACTGAGCTGAAAATTCATCACAAAACTTTCGAGCAATCATTAACTGATGCCCGTAGGTCATCCTATTGGCAAAATCGTAATCAACTCCTTCTATTTCAGAAAAATCGGCGGTTCTAACAGCCGCATTACTCTGCCATGTTATTGTAACCGGTGTGTTCTTCGCACCACTGGACTGTCTTGCTATTTTGTATTTAGCAAATCCATCCACTGTTTTTTCAAAAGAACTTCGACCTATTCCTACAGTTAATCGATCTGTAATACCATAGTCTAACCCCAAACGAATAGTTGCTTGGTCTAAACCAAAGAAATTATCAAAACCTTCGCTGATTAAGCCAAAACGGTGAGATATTAAAAATTTTAATTGCCCTTCTTCATTTGTTTCTACCGATTGACCATTTACAATTCGGGTATCTTTGAATGTTTCAGAGGCGTATTTTGTTGATTCTTGTGCACTCACTACAGTAGTAATAGCTGCCAAGAAAGTAGATAATAGTAACTTTTTCATCTAATTAATTGTTTGGTGCTCCGGCGTCTAACCAAGCAGTTAATTTACGTATTTCGCAATCGGGGAGTGGTGCGGCAGCCGGCATATCTTTTTTGATGATCGCTCTTTTTCTAATTTTATCGTTGTCATCTACTTTGGCTTTGATGCCTGCATAAGTGGTAAAATCACCATTAAAGGAACCGTTGTCATGACAGGTTGTGTTATTACAATTTTGAACAAAGATAGGTTTGATATCTGTCTGAAATGAAAGGCTATCGGTAGGGCAGGTATCTACAAGTTCTTCCGGTTTTAACTCTTCAATGCTCGTATACTCACAAGCATAAAGCGATAGGAGTACACCTAGAATTGGGATTATTTTTCTCATTGGTCGATGATTTATTTAAGATTGACAACTCTGTCCTTAAAAGGTTTACAAGGTAGAAAAAAATAACGAATTAAGGCGTTTACTTTCTAATGGAACTGCTGCTTTCGATTGAATCGACGGTTAAGTCAAACAAATCCACAAGCGACTGAGCTAGATTTTCGGTCTCATCCCGTTTGCAACCATTTTTTAATTGAAGTACAGGCAGCTTGATTAT
>CBFHLF010000250.1:0-2818 GCA_965656555.1 uncultured Acidiluteibacter sp.
AAGTAAGAAGTAGAAGAGTAGGGGGAGCTACATTCCAAATTCCACAGCAAATTAGAGATGAAAGAAAAACATCAATGGCTGTTAAATGGATGATTGGATACGCTAGGAAACGTAATGAGAAAACGATGGCTGATAAATTAGCTGGTGAAATCATTGCTGCATTCAAAGAGGAAGGTGCTTCTCACAAAAAGAAAGAAGATACCCACAGAATGGCTGAGGCAAACAAAGCATTCTCTCACTTTAGATTCTAATTTTTACAATAAGAAGAACAATATACAATGGCAAAAAGAGATCTTAAATACACAAGAAATATTGGTATTGCTGCTCACATTGATGCTGGTAAAACTACCACAACAGAGCGTGTGCTATACTACTCAGGTGTAAGTCACAAAATTGGTGAAGTGCACGATGGTGGTGCTACTATGGACTGGATGGAGCAAGAGCAAGAAAGAGGTATTACCATTACTTCTGCTGCTACTACTGTATTCTGGCCTTACAAAGACAAGCAATACCACATCAATATTATTGATACTCCTGGACACGTTGATTTTACTGTAGAAGTAAATAGATCGTTACGTGTTTTAGATGGTTTGGTGTTTTTATTTAGTGCAGTTGATGGTGTAGAGCCTCAGTCTGAAACTAACTGGAGATTGGCTAACAATTACAATGTTGCACGTCTTGGTTTTGTAAACAAAATGGACCGTCAAGGAGCAGATTTTTTAAGAGTTTGCCGTCAGGTTAAAGAAATGCTTGGTAGTACTGCTGTGCCATTACAGTTGCCGATCGGTTCTGAAGAAACATTTAAAGGTGTTGTTGATTTATTAAACTTCCGTGGTATTATCTGGAATGAAGATGATATGGGAATGTCTTATGAAGTAATCGATGTGCCAGAAGACATGCTTGAAGAAGCAACCAAATACAGAGAGCTTTTATTGGAAGCGATTGCTGAATTTGACGATTCTTTAATGGAGAAGTATTTTGAAGATCCAAACTCAATTACTGAGGATGAGATTTTATTCGCACTTAGAGAAGCTACAATTTCAATGAAGATTGTACCTATGTTGTGTGGTTCTGCATTTAAGAATAAAGGGGTTCAAACCATGTTGAACTACGTTATGGAGTTGTTACCATCTCCAATGGATGTAGAAGCAATTGATGGTGTTAATCCAAATACAGATGAGCCTGCGAGCAGAAAGCCAAGTATTGATGAGCCATTCTCAGCTTTAGCATTTAAAATTGCAACAGACCCATTCGTTGGGCGTTTGTGTTTTACAAGAGCTTATTCAGGTGTATTAGATGCAGGTTCGTATATCTTAAATACAAGAACAGGGAAGAAAGAGCGTATTTCACGTATCTTCCAAATGCATGCTAATAAGCAAAATCAAATTGAAAAACTACAGGCAGGAGATATTGCTGCATTAGTAGGTTTTAAAGATATTAAAACAGGCGATACGCTTTGTAACGAAGCTCACCCTATTGTTTTGGAATCAATGGATTTTCCAGATCCGGTTATTGGTATTGCAATTGAGCCTAAAACTCAAGCTGATGTTGATAAATTAGGAATGGCTTTGGCGAAATTGTCTGAAGAAGATCCAACTCTTACTATCCACACTGACGAAGACTCAGGTCAAACAGTATTGAGTGGTATGGGTGAATTACACTTAGACATTATTTTAGATCGTCTGAAAAGAGAATTTAAAGTAGAGTGTAATCAAGGTGCACCTCAAGTAAACTACAAAGAAACCATCACTGGTTCAGTACAACACAGAGAGGTTTATAAGAAACAATCAGGTGGTCGTGGTAAATTTGCTGATATCCAAGTTACGATCGAAGCTGTTGATGATGTAGAAAAAGAAGGTTTGGAGTTTGTTAACCTTGTGAAAGGTGGTAACGTGCCAAAAGAATTTATTCCATCTGTAGAAAAAGGTTTCAAAGATGCTATGAAGAATGGTGTTCTTGCAGGCTACCCTGTAGATAGTTTAAAAGTGACTTTACATGATGGATCTTTCCACCCTGTTGATTCAGATCAATTGTCTTTTGAATTAGCTGCTAAGATGGCTTACAGAGCTGCGATGCCTAAAGCGAATCCAGTTATCCTTGAGCCAATCATGAAGATGGAAGCTGTAACTCCTGAGGAGTATATGGGTGATATCGTAGGTGATTTGAACAGAAGAAGAGGTCAAGTTGATGGTATGGACGATAGAAATGGTGCTAAAGTAATCAAGGCTAAAGTGCCATTATCTGAAATGTTTGGTTATGTAACCTCATTAAGAACAATGTCTTCAGGTAGAGCAACTTCTTCAATGGAATTCTCTAATTATGATCAATTGCCACAGAACCTAGCTAAGGTTGTTATTGATAAGGCACACGGTAAAGTAGAAGCTTAATATTTAAGATAAATAGAATGAATCAGAAAATTCGCATAAAATTAAAGTCTTACGATTTCAACTTAGTTGATAAGTCAGCGGAGAAAATTGTTAAGACGGTAAAGTCAACAGGTGCAGTAGTTAGTGGTCCAATTCCATTGCCTACACACAAAAGAATTTACACCGTATTGAAATCACCTCACGTAAGTAAGAAAGCGAGAGAACAATTTCAGTTAAGTTCTTATAAGCGTTTGCTTGATATTTACAGTTCTACTTCTAAGACAGTAGACGCATTGATGAAGCTTGAATTGCCAAGTGGTGTTGATGTTGAAATTAAAGTTTAAGAATAATCATTATAATCATATAAGATGCCAGGTTTAATAGGTAAAAAAATAGGTATGACTAGTGTTTTTAGTGCCGAGGGGAAAAATATCCCATGCACAGTAATAGAA
>CBFHLF010000251.1:0-2808 GCA_965656555.1 uncultured Acidiluteibacter sp.
CAATTTATTATACAACCCTTCAAAAGCTTTTACCAATAAAGGCCAACTGTACTTCTTCTTTTCTTCTGCCATATTACGTGTAAACTCTTCCGACTTATTCTCTGAAAAAAAACGGTGAATAGCATTTGATAGTAATTCCGGTTCAGGTGCTACGACAAATCCAACCTTGCCATCAGGAATCATTTCCTTAAGCCCACCCACATTGGTAACCACCATGGGTTTGTTAAAGTGATAAGCTACTTGAGTTACACCACTCTGAGTGGCCGTTTTATAAGGTTGTACAACCAATGATGCTGCATTAAAATAATTGGCCACCTCATTGTCCGGTATGTATATATCTCTCAATATGATTCGATTAGACAAACCTAAACGCGCAATTTGTTCATGGTATTTTTCTGCATTGGAGTAAAACTCTCCCGCGATAATTAACTGAATCGATGAATCATTTAATTGCTCATTTGCGAAAGCATCGAGTAGAATATCTAATCCCTTATAATCTCGTATCAATCCAAAAAACAAGAGATATCTCTTAGTCGGATCAATGCCTAACTTTTTACATGCGATAGCTTTAGATTCTATTACTCCAAAATTATCGAAAATCGGATGTGGAGAGAGGGCCGTTGACAAAGGGCGAAAACTCAATGCATCGTCCAGTACCTTTTGGGTCATGGCCAAAACTGCGTGCACCCCACCTAAAAAGTAACGCGTAAACAAATCATCCCCTAATCGCTTTTCGTGCGGGATGATATTATCTGCCAAACAAATAACCTTTGTATGGCCATTGGATTTAATTCTACGAATAATTGTACCTAGGCTAGGTCCCATAAATGGCAGCCAATAGCGCACAATAACTAAATCAGGTCGTTCTTTTTTAATTCGATTACCTACGAACAACCAATTAAGCGGCCATACAGAATTAATGCTTCGATTAATTTTTAGGCCTTTTGGTGGATCACTCTCCGAAAACTGGGTCTTACCCGGAAATAAAAAGTTAGGATATTGCAAACTAAACGTCTCGATGGTAACCTCACAGTTTGATGTTATTAGCTCTTTGGCAAGGCGTTCGTTATACGTAGCAATACCACCTCGGTAAGGATAAGCAGGACCAATGATTACAACTTTCTTAAATGGACGATCAGACATATTCTTAGAATTCTGTCTCTATCTTATAATTATTTCTGTTGGGAGAGTTCCGTGAAGTTAATTCAGCCAAATAACCCGCTAAAAACAACTGAACTCCCATAATCATAGCAACTAGTGCAATATAAAATTGAGCAGTATCTGTTACGAGTCTAGCCTTTACACCTTGAGCTAAAAAGTAAAGTTTTTCGCCGCCTACATATAAAATAAGTATAAAACCCAACATGAACATGAGTGTTCCCAACAAACCAAAAAAGTGCATGGGCTTTTTACCAAACTTACCAATAAAAGTAATGGATAATAAGTCGAGAAAACCATTCACAAAACGCTCTAAACCAAACTTCGTTGTTCCATATTTACGCTCTTGATGTTGTACAACCTTCTCTCCTATTTTGGTAAATCCTGCCCATTTCGCAATTGCAGGAATATAGCGGTGCATTTCACCATAGACTTCAATGTTTTTGACAACTGCATGCTTGTAGGCTTTTAAACCACAATTAAAGTCATGCAAGTAAATACCTGTCATTTTTCGAGTCGCCCAATTGAATAATTTCGTTGGAATCGTTTTAGATAGCGGATCATACCGCTTTTGTTTCCAACCTGATATTAAATCAAAACCCTCTTTCGTAATCAGATCATACAATTCAGGAATTTCATCCGGACTATCTTGCAGATCAGCATCCATAGTAATAATCACATCTCCAGAGGCTGCTCCAAAACCAACGTTTAGTGCAGCAGACTTTCCGTAGTTTCTTCTGAATTTGATTCCTTTAACTTGTTGTTTGTTTGCAGCTTTTAGGCGCTCTATAACATTCCAAGAATCATCCGTACTTCCGTCGTCTATAAAGATAACCTCATACGTGAAATGGTTCTTTTCCATCACTTTTTTGATCCAAGAAAACAATTCAGGAAGGGACTCTTCCTCATTCAATAAAGGTATTACTACGGAAATATTCACTTAGTATGCTATTTTTTAATTAAAAGAGGTATCCTCTTTTTTTACAATTAGGCCTACAACCAAAGATATGATAAACCCAATGACTACGTTGCCGATTAAAGCCATTGAAGAAATAAATCCGGCTGATGCGAATGATTTGGACATTTGCATAGCAGATTCAATCTGCTCATCATCCATTCCTCTTTCTTCGAGCTGCAATCTACTTTGCTCTAGGGCAAATTGAACCAACGAATCATCAACAAATTTAATGTATACATAGGTAAAGAATGCTGTTAAAATTCCAAAAAACAAAGCAGTTAGTACGCCAAAACCTAGCGCTCTTCCATAAGATATAAATCCCCCACTCTCTTTGTCTCTGAAACTTTTGATGGCCCAATACAAACCACCAATCATTACAAAGTAACTAATGTATTGCATGATTTGATTTTCGTAGTTCCCCATTAAGAAAGAGACTAACGATAAAGCGATTAGAGCTAATCCAATGATTGCTCCGTAATTCATTGCGCTTTTCAGCATTGGCGGTTGTTGTTCCATGGTGATTTTTGTATTTGTTTAAAAACAAATATATCAATTTAAATTCCATCTAAGACAAAGAAAATTTATGAAATCACTTGCAGCGTTCACGAGATAATGCCTACTTTTGCCTCGGGTAAGTCTTATACGACCAGCTCCTGTTGAATCCCCCAGGTTCGGAAGAAAGCAAGGGTAAA
>CBFHLF010000252.1:0-2792 GCA_965656555.1 uncultured Acidiluteibacter sp.
TGTCGTACTACCGAGACTTTATTTTCAGTTCACAGATGTAGCCTCTACCGATGCTATTTCTACTTTCTTACTTGCTGTAAACCGCTATTCAAATGGAGCTATTTTCACCTGTTTATTGCTTGCAATCGGAGCTCAATTTGTGAAAAAATCACGCGATTGGATAATTGTTATTGTATTTGCCTTTATCGGCTCTTACTTTTTAAACGCTTATGAAACCTACACCATCCTGATCGGAGTGCTAATTCCTACGGTTATTCATGTTTACCTGTTTACCTTACTATTCATGCTTTACGGAGCTAGAAAAAATAAAAGCAAACCTGGTTTTTTGTCCATCATTTTAGCCGTAATTGTGCCGATAGTATTTGTTATCATACCAATAGATTCAAGCACTTACCTTTTTAGTGATTTTTTTAAGTCTACCCTGATTGATAATAACTTACATCGCGCACCCGTTTTATTTTCAAAATTCATTGGGCTATCCGACGGAACGAGCTTCTACTTTTACGAACAGCTAGAGCTCAGATTAATGATGTTTATCTCCTTCATTTACCTTTATCACTACCTCAACTGGTTTTCTAAAACAACGACTATTTTTTGGCATAAAGCACTTACTATCAAAAGGTCTTTTTTTATTGGCGCCTTTTGGGCAATGCTGCTGTGTTTGTTCTTTTACGATTTTAAAGTTGGTTTTTTAGTCGCGTTATTCTTTAGCTTTTTGCATGTTATCCTTGAATTTCCATTAAATATATCGAGCATTAAAAGCTTGTTCATAAAACGAACCACTGATGGATAAGTCAAGCAAACGGCTATTTAGGAGCAAAGTAATTTATGCTGTTGTTGCGATAGTTATAACATTTATAGCATTTTACCCTACGGTAAATAACGGTTGGGTTAACTGGGATGATGATGCTTATGTGCTACAAAATAATTTATTGATCACGTTAGACTTAGATGGAGTAATTGCCATTTTCAAAGAACCGAACGTTGTTGGAAATTACCATCCGCTCACTGTTTTATCCTTAGCAGCAGATCATGCTATTTTAGGTAAAGAAGCATTTACCTATCATTTGCATAATTTGCTGCTTCACGTTTTGAATGTCCTACTCGTTTTCTTATTCATTTTCAAGCTTTTTAAAAGTAATCAGGTCGCATTTATCGTCGCTATTCTATTTGGAATTCACCCCATGCATGTGGAATCGGTTGCTTGGATCTCAGCTAGAAAAGATGTGCTCTATACGGCCTATTTAATGCTTGGCCTAATTAGTTATTTAGTGTATTCAGAAAGTGAATCAACTTTCAAAAAGAGAAGTTGGTACCTTATTAGTTTTATCCTTTTTGGCTGCTCTCTTTTATCGAAAGGTGTAGCCATGGTTTTTCCTGCCTATTTATTCCTAATCGATTATCTAAAGGATAGAAAAGTAAGTGCTAACTATCTATTGAACAAATTGCCTTTCATCGCTTTAAGCGGTGTTTTCGTTTATATTTCATTCTATTCACAGCAGTTAGAAGGCGCCTTTATTTCTGAAGTTGCACTTCCTGTAATTGATCGCTTTGCAATTGCATCTACTTCCTTTTTGGTTTATCTGTTCAAAGCAGTTATCCCGATGAATTTATCGCCTTTTCATCCTTTCCCTTTTCAAGATCTCGCTGATTTTCCAACGCATTACTATTTCTCCTTATTACTATTTCCGTCTCTAATTGGTTTTGTCTGGATTGCTTACCGCAAAAAGTGGAAAATAGCCCTTTTTGGAGTTCTTTTTTTCACCGTTACGCTCATTCCACTCGTACAATTTATCCCTCTAGGGCGAGCCATGATGGCAGAACGCTACACGTATGTAGCTTATTTAGGCCTGTTTATTTTATTGGCTTTTGCAGTTGATTATTTTATAAAAAACAGTAAACCCGGCCGGGTATTCGCCATTGGAGTATTTTGTGTAATCGTCCTCTTATTTTCATCGATTAGTTATTCCTACGCTAAGAACTGGAAAAATGGCAATACCCTATGGACTAAAGTTATTGAACAATACCCAGATGATTATTTTGGTTACTACACAAGAGCTGAATATTTCTTAAAACGTAAAAATCTAGATCGTGCATCTAATGATGTCAACAAGAGTGTTTCGCTTTATTCTCATTACGGCTTGGCTTACCATCTGAGGGGTAAGTTATATGAAAATTCGAATAAACTACAATTAGCCATAAGTGATTATAAACAAGCCATTTTACTCAGTCCAAACTTTAATCCGCCTTACGTTAATCTTGCACGCATTTTAGGCGTAAGTAATCAACCAGAAGCTGCTTTAAATTATTTAAATGAAGTCATCTCTATCAATCCAACCTATGCTGCTGCTTTACTGAATAGAGGAGTGATTCATGAAAAGTTAGGAGAGCCTTTAAAAGCTAGAGCTGATTATAGTAATGCCATCAAAATAGAACCCAAAAATGGCCTTTATTATCGATATCGAGGAGTAAATTATTTAGCAAACCAAGAAATTGATGCTGCGCTTGCTGATTTTAATACCGCTATTGAGCATTTACCAAAAGATGGGCTTTCTTATTTTCTGAGAGCAAAAACACGACAGCAAAAAGGATTGTATAAAGATGCCTTACAAGATGCAGTAAAGGCACTGGAGTTGAATTATCCTGTTAAAAAGTCGTTTATTGAAGAGTTAACGCATATCCATTAATTAAAATGAAAACCGATTCCCAAAAAAAATCCTTTGATATAATAGTAGCGCTGCTCATCGTGGCTATTTATGGTACTGGTTTCTTTTATCCTGAAAAATTATGGG
>CBFHLF010000253.1:0-2777 GCA_965656555.1 uncultured Acidiluteibacter sp.
TGTAGCTCTCGTCGAAATTCTACAATGCGATTAAGAAAATCTGTATTTAGCTCCTTCATGTTATTTTGATAAACGCATCTCCAAATACTTATTGGTAAAACCCATGCGTTCATACAATCGTTTTGCAGGATTGTCAGGCTCTACATGCAATGCAACATCTCCTTTGGTCAATTTTAGCGCTTGTTCCATCAGCTGACCTCCTAGCCCCATGCCTCTGTAATCAGCATGCACTGCAATGTATACTAGAATATTCTCAGGTATGTATTTACTCATCCCCGTCTCATTGATGACAACAGCACCAATGATTTCTTCATTATGAATTCCTAATAAAATAAACCCACCTTTACCAAGGTTTTTCTCAAAAACATAATCTAGACAAGCTAAAATATCTTCAACAGGATCCCCAAACTCATCGAGGTGCTTGTTTAAGAATTCCGCTATTTTTTGATTGCTGTAGAACAGGTCTTGGCCTGAAAAGGTATTTAATACTTTGGGGGATAATTTAATTTTTTCCATCCGTAATTTTTAATGTAGAATTTTTATCGAAATAAGTAATTGTCGTATAAAGTAACCATGCAGCTAAGATGCCAAAGAAGTTAGCATTGATATTAAATGGCAGTGCAACAGTCGATAGCTCTAATATAATTGTTGTTAATCCACCACCAATCATTGCCGCAAGCGCTGCAGATGAACTTACTCGTTTTGAATATAATAAACCGAGTATTGGTATCAATAAACCGGACACCATAAATGCGTATGACAAGAGCATAAGGTCCAATACATTTTCCATACTCATCGCTATCCATATGGCTATTGCTCCAATCATAAAGGTGAGTAGCTGTGAATATTTTAACCCAGTTTTGTGGCTTTTACGACTAAAGAATTTGCCTAGGATATCGGTAGTTAAATTACCCGAAGCGGCCATTAAGCAACTATCCGCAGTGGATAAAATGGCTGAAAAGTAGGCAGACAGCATAATTCCCATCAATCCAACGGGTAGAATATGACTCAATAGCAATGGCAATCCCATCTCAGGATCTAAATTAGACGCCGAGGCAAATCCTACATCTGCAAACATTCCTTGAGCCGCTGCAACTTTTGAAAATAATCCTAAAATTACGCCCATAAATGCCATTAGTGGCCATTCAAATAAGCCGGCGATAAACCACGCTTTTTGAGCTTCATTTTTAGATTTGCTAGCAAAAATACGCTGATATAAAGTCATTCCGACAAACCAAATGGGTATAATCGTAATCGCCCAATTGATCAGTTGACTCCAAGAAACGTTGGTTAAACTCAACAATTCGGGTTGAACCGTGTCAACAATTGCCTCGTAACCACCAATTGCTTGATAACCTAGTGGAATAGCAATAAAGATGAGCCCGACCAAAAGTAATATCCACTGAATGGTATCGGTATAAATGACAGCTTTCATACCACCCATAACGGTATAAACTACTGCTATTACGCCCATAATGATTAATGCGTAGGAGAGCTCTAAATCAGGTATAGATGCAGACGCAAGTTTAGCACCGGCTAAAATTTGAGAACTAGAAAAGCCAGTGTAGCCAATAAGTGAAATAACTCCTGCCACCAACGCCACTTTTGGTCCGTAATGATTCGCAAAAACTTGTGGAAAAGTCAAAAATTTAAACCGATCATTCAGTGCACAAACCTTAGGAATGAGAAACACAGCACTCAACCATGCTCCAATTAATCCGGTGAATAACATCCACGAACCGCTTAACCCCATTACAAATCCTAAACCGCCTAATCCTATTGAAAAACCGCCACCTACATCTGTAGCGACTACCGAGAGGCCAATATGCCACCTCCCCATGTTTCTACCACCTACATAATAATCATCAGCATCCTTATTTTTCTTTAGAAAGAAAAAGCCAACGCCCAACATTGCGAGCATGTAAACAATAAAAATACAGCCGTCAATCCAATGCAAATCTGATCTACTTTTAGTAGCAATACAAAGGTATTGATTCTAAAGTGGAATGTAAAGTAAATAGTCTATTAGATTAATATCCAACTATTTTAGAAAGCAAATGAAATCAAAATTAAATGGACTTTTCCTTTGATGAATGAGTTGGTTATACCACTTCGCTTGTCCATAAGAATGACCTTGAATCTTCCCACCAATTTCAACTGAAAGATTGTTGTAAAATACCCTTAGTAAGGAACAGGAATAGATGCTGTATTGATGCTTTGAGCGCAATTATAGTGCTTAAGAGGGCACGCTTTTAACCCGTGTAACCCACACGGACGGCAGCCTAGCTTCTCTTCCGTTTCAACTACATGCGAAATAGTAGCCAATGGACCAAAACCAAAAGATGGCAACGTAGAGCAATATATAGCCGTTGTGGGCGCATTAACAGCTGATGCCATATGCATGGGTGCAGAATCATTCACATAATTCATTTGCGCACTTTTCATTAGCGCAGCAGAGGCCAAGAAAGAAAGCTGTCCACATAAGTTGATAACCGTTTCTCGATTAGCTGCATTTTTAATTTCCTCAGCAGCATCAAAATCATTTGGTGCACCTAAGAGGTAAATCGTCGTTTTTTTATCAATGCGATCGATCAGCTCTAGCCACTTATTAGCCGGGTATTGCTTGGTAAACCAAACCGATGTTGGGGCAATACACACATAGTTGTCCACTTTTAGTGGTAACACTTTTTCTTCATCCTCAAAGGTGGGATATAATCGCGGACGGTAAAATTTCTGACCTGTAAGTTGACTAATTAGCTTTAAATTTCGAACCGTTT
>CBFHLF010000254.1:0-2748 GCA_965656555.1 uncultured Acidiluteibacter sp.
CACCTCGCATAGCAGATAAAATTTGAGCATGATGCACTGGATAGTTAACAGGAGCAATGTCTACTACGATCAATTCTTGGAGCATTTCTGGATAAAAGGAAGCAAAATGCATGGCTACCTTACCTCCCATACTATGGCCAATAATAATTGGATCGTTGATTTGATGCACTTCAATAAAGTGCTTTAAATCTTCGGCCATAATGGGATAGTTAAACTCATCGCTATGTGGAGACTGCCCGTGATTTCGGTTATCTACCAAATAAACTTGAAAATCTTCTGAAAGCTCTTTCCCCAAAGTCATCCAATTGTCTAAAGACCCAAAAAGGCCGTGTAACACAATAAGTGGTTGTCCTTGATCACCTAGTTTCTTATAATTTAATTCCATTCTAAATGTCTTGGTGTGAAAAATTTAACTCTGCTAAATAGCTCTGTATGGTTGTTTCTAATCCAAAATAAAGCGCATCAGCTATTAATGCATGCCCAATAGAAACCTCCAACAAACCTTCTATATTGGCTCTGAAGAAATGCAGATTATTAGTATCCAAATCATGCCCAGCATTGATGCCTAAACCTAGCTCATTAGCTAAGTTAGCTGCTTTAATATATGGTGCAATGGCTGCATGTTGATCGTGTGCAAATTGCTCGGCATAGGGGCCGGTGTATAACTCAATGCGATCGGTAAACGTATTGGCCGCATGGGTAATGTTATCTAACTCCGTATCGACAAATATGCTTGTCCTGATACCATTATTCTTGAACTCCGTAATCACTTCTCTCAAAAAATCGCCTTCCTTTTGCGTATCCCATCCTGCGCTAGAAGTAAGTGCTTCGGGCGGATCGGGCACCAAAGTAACTTGGTGAGGCTTATTCTTGAGCACTAAATCCATGAATGAAGCCGTGGGGTATCCTTCTATATTAAACTCAGTGGTTACCACCTTCTTTAAGTCCGGAATATCATCGTATCGAATATGCCGCTGATCAGGCCTTGGATGAACAGTAATTCCCTGTGCTCCAAACCGCTCACAATCGATTGCTACTTGAGTAAGATTAGGAACATTCCCACCGCGGGCATTTCGCAACGTGGCTACTTTATTAATATTTACACTTAATCGGGTCATGGAATAATAGTAATATTGTATTAATTTGAAATCAAAATTAAGGGTTAAAACGTTACCTTTCTGGCTTAATAACAACTGAATTTAGATTATGATCGCAATTGAAGTTATTACAGATGAAATTCCACCACTAAAAATTTCCGACACTGGAGAGAAGGCACTTTCGTGGATGGAGGAATTTAAAGTGTACGAATTGCCCTTGGTTAACGATCATCAGTTTTTAGGATTGGTTTCAGAAAATGATCTACTAGATCTGAATGACCCATCGAAGCCACTAACCGAGTTAACGATTCCTTTAGAACGTCCTTCGGTATTTGGTCAAGACCACATATACTCCGTAATCAGCACAATGAGCGAACACCGCATTAGTGTGGTCGCTGTACTAGATGAGCAGGAGAACTATGTGGGCATGATTAGCCAAAAAGATTTAATCAAAAATATTTCATCCATTGCCGCATTCAAAGAGCCAGGAGGAATTATAGAATTAGAAATGAATACTAATGACTATTCCTTAGTGGAGATCGCAAACATTATTGAAAGTAATGGTGGGAAAATCCTCAGCTCTTATGTAAAATCTAATCCGGACTCTACTAAGCTAGAAGTCACCATCAAAACCAACAAAGATGATCTAAGTAGTATTCTGCAAACTTTTACGAGGTACGAATACACCATCATTGCTTCTTTTGATAAAAGTGGTAGCGAAGATGATTTAAAACAACGCTTCGATGCATTTATACACTACCTAAACATCTAGATGGTCAAGAAGCTCTTCCTTTCTATATTTCCTCTGCTTTGGTCATTAGTAAGCTTTGGGCAAGCTAGCGAAATTGATGCAGTCGAATCATCGGGGTCTATTCGTTTGGACTCCTCCAAAACGTACATTTTAAAAAATGTACTTCTTATTGGTAATAAAAAGACCCAAGACTATATTATCACAAGAGAAATAACTCCACAAATTGGCGACACTGCAAAAGGCAGTGAGCTTTCTGCAGCACTAGAACAATCTAGAAAAAACATTTTAAACACCCTCCTCTTTCACTATGTAAAGATTAATCTCGTAACCGAAGGGAATTTTGTAACAGCTTACATATTAGTGACAGAAAGGTGGTACTTTTTTCCTGTTCCTATATTTGAAATTGATGATAATAACATCAACACTTGGCTAGAAGATGTCGATTGGAAACGACTTAACTATGGCGCTTTTTTTACGCTAAAAAACATTGGAGGCAGAGACGAAACCATGCGCTTTACGTTTCAACTAGGATATCGAGAACGAATCCGGCTTTCATATGCTATTCCTTATATTAACAAAGCGCGAACCCTGGGACTTAGTTTTGCAGGTAGCTACCTCAGAAGAAGAGAAATTCCGTATAATAGCTTTGATAACAAACGACTTGAATTTAGAGATGAGAACGAATATGTCTACCAAAATACTGCGGCAGGAATTGGCCTCAACTATCGGAAGAAGATTTTTAACCGACACAGTTTGTCCATAAATTATAATAATGTATTGGTAAGTGATACCATATTTGGACTTAACCCAAACTATTTAGAAGATGAGAAAACTCGAAATGAGTACCTAATACTGTCGTATTCATTTCTAAGAGATCGAAGAGATTCCAAGAATTATCCA
>CBFHLF010000255.1:0-2721 GCA_965656555.1 uncultured Acidiluteibacter sp.
TCTGTGAATATAGAAGGGAATTCAGATAATTTTATATTTGACAATCAAATGCTTTCCCAACTATTGATGAAAGGTTATGAAATTGCAGAAATTACCTGTCCCACAAAGTATTTTGATGAAGGGTCTTCCATTAATTTAACCAATAGTACAATTTATGGACTTGGTGTGCTGAAAATAAGTGTACTACATCGATTGAAAAAAATGGGGCTGTATACCGCTAGTATTTATAAATAGCTTCAATCTCTTTGGTTTGCTATCCACATTTTGAAGTCTTAATTTCGCCTTACTAATAACGATAAGAACAAAACAATATCAATATGTCGAATGCTATTTTTAACACTCCTGTAGCGAAGAATGAGCCTATTTTATCATACGCTCCAGGTTCTGCAGAGAGAAAAGAGCTACAAGAAACGGTAGCAACTATGAAGTCAAATCCGGTAGATGTGCCTATGTACATCAATGGTAAAGAAGTAAGAACTGGTAATACAGTGAGTATGCATCCTCCTTATGACCACAAGCACAATTTGGGTCAGTTTCACATGGGAACGAAAGAGCATGTCCAAATGGCTATTGATGCTGCGCTAGAAGCAAAAGAGTCATGGGCGAATACTTCTTGGGAGCACAGAGCTTCTGTATTTTTAAAAGCTGCTGAATTAATTGCAGGTCCATATCGTCAGAAGTTGAATGGTGCAACGATGCTAGCTCAGTCTAAAAATGCTTTTCAAGCAGAAATTGATTCCGCTTGCGAAATCATCGACTTCTTTAGATACAATGCACAGTTTATGCGTCAGATCTACACGGAGCAGCCTGAGTCAGGTCCTGGTGTTTGGAATAAACTAGAATACCGTCCGTTGGAAGGGTTTATTTTTGCCATCACTCCATTTAACTTTACAGCAATTGCAGGAAACTTGCCTGCTGCACCAGCAATGATGGGTAATACGGTAGTATGGAAAGCGGCAGATAGCCAGATCTATTCTGCACGTGTAATTATGGACATTTTGATAGAAGCAGGCTTGCCTGCAGGTGTAATCAACTTGGTATATGTTGATGGTCCTGAAGCTGGAGATGTAGTTTTTAATCATAAAGATTTCTCAGGTTTACACTTCACTGGATCTACAGGCGTTTTCCAAGATCTTTGGAAAACAATTGGAAACAATATTCACAAGTACAGATCATATCCTAGAATTGTAGGAGAGACTGGTGGTAAGGATTTTATTGCAGTACATAACTCATCAAATCCATCACAAGTGGCTACTGCAATCACTCGGGGAGCTTTCGAATTCCAAGGACAGAAATGTTCAGCAGCATCTCGAGCTTACATTCCTTCATCATTATGGCCAGCTGTAAAGGAGCAAGTAATTGCTGATGTTAAGTCAATTAAAATGGGTTCTCCTGAAGAGTTTACCAATTTTGTTAATGCCGTTATAGATGAGCGAGCTTTTGACAAAATTGCCAAATTTATTGACGATGCTAAGGCCTCACCTGATGCAGAAATTATTGCTGGTGGCGGTTATGATAAGTCAGTTGGTTATTTTATTGAGCCAACAGTTATTGTGGCGAAAGATCCAAAATACACAACTATGTGCGATGAGATTTTTGGACCTGTTATCACAATTTATGTATATGATGACAATGATTTTGAAGCGACATTAGATTTAGTTGATGATAATTCATATGCATTAACAGGAGCAATTTTCGCTAAGGATCGTTTAATGATCGAGCATATGTGTAAGCGTTTGGTTAATGCTGCTGGTAACTTCTACATCAATGATAAGCCAACAGGTGCAGTTGTGGGGCAACAACCATTTGGTGGAGCGCGTAAATCTGGAACGAATGATAAAGCAGGAGCAATGCAAAATTTAATGCGTTGGGTGTCTGCTCGAACCATGAAAGAAACATTTGTAACTCCAGTTGATTATAGATATCCGTTTTTAGGAGAATAATACTAGATTAAATACAATACTAACAAGCGCCTGTTAAATTTTAACAGGCGCTTTTGGTTTCAAGCCATGCTTAATGGGTACTTTTGACCTGATGAAGAAGCTTTGGAATAAAATACCGTCTTACCTTCGAAATAAATATATGATCACAGGATTTGTGTTCATTGTTTGGTTGATGTTTTTTGATCAGAATAATTGGTTCACCCAATTTCAATATCAGATGGAGCTAAACAAGCTAGATAGTGAACGAGAATTCTATGATGAAGAAATTAAAAAAGTAACACAAGACTTGAAGGAGTTAAGGACTAATCCAAAGTCGTTGGAGAAATTTGCTCGCGAAAAATACCTCATGAAGAAGAGCAATGAAGAGGTGTTTGTTTTAGTGGATGAGTAAGTTAATGTAGTAACTAGTTGGAATTATTAATGGTGAATTTTTAATTGTTAATTACTCTTGCCTACCGGCAATCGCGGCTTTGACTATAGAGGTTGGAGTTTAGACTTTAGAATTGAGAAGTTAGACTTTAGATCTTTTCTTGCGCCCTTTGTGAAAATCGTTGTGCTCTTTGCGGTTAATCTTTAATCACTATATCACTAAAAAAAGTAAAAAAGGCCCACTTCAGATGAAATGAGCCCTTTACAATTTAAGTGTTTTTTAGTTTACTTAGCCGGTAGCACTTTTGTAGAAACCTCTCCAAAACCAACTCTTACTCCATCCTTTTCTGCAAAACCTCTCATGATTACCGTATCACCGTCATTGATGAAGGTTCTTTCAGAACCATCT
>CBFHLF010000256.1:0-2711 GCA_965656555.1 uncultured Acidiluteibacter sp.
TATTGGTTGTTTTTGTAAATTTTAAATTGAAAGGGAAATTGCAAATTTTTTCAGCATTATTTCAGGTTGTTTTCTCGCTGATCGAAAATAGCGCTTTGGCATTAAAAACTGATTCTATTAGTACCATGGTAATTATTTTTAAATTTTAATTGCGTTAGAAATTAGTGAAGATTATATATCGGATTTAATAAATATTCTTTTTAAAATGAATTGATTAATAACCTAATTTTCAAAAATTCGGAGACGAAAGTTGTCTAAAACCTGTGAAATGTCTGCATTAAGCATTTCATCGATGTAATGATCCATTGCATTTTCAATTAGTGCGTACGAGATTCTGTTAGCATTACTCTGAATTGCATTAATATTATTGATGTATTTAAAATTGGTGGTTCTTAAATACTCAATTTGAGTGTCGCTAAATCCAATATTATGCCCTCTGAATGTGGCGATAGATAGTTTGCTTACCACCCTTCCTACAATGTTATTAATTGATTCCCCTTCTGCAATAAGCCGATCTTTATGATAAAGTTCCATACGTAAACTTCGGCCATTATATCTTTCGCGGAATTCTTCGGTTACATTAAATACTAAGTTGAAAGGGTAGTTGTTATTTATTTCCCTAACTGTTACTACATTTTCAACGGCAGTTGCTAATAGTTCTTTTTGATTCATAATTGATTGTTTATGAGTAATTAAAAATTTGTAAAACCTTCCCATATCATAACCATGGCAAGCGTATCTAACTCGCAGTACATTTTTAGTGCTTTAAAAATACGCTCCCGCTCTTGTTCGCTCATGGAGCTAAATTGAGTGTAGGCCCACGCCGTCATGGCTGCTCCACCATTCCCGATTGTTTCGTCTTCAAATAGTTCATCTACCATGTTTAAGTCTATGCCAAAGATGTCATTCAGTGTTGGCAGTAGTTTATATGGATCTTTAAAGCGGTTTTGTTCTCCCTTTTCTATCCATACTTTATTATTAAAATTTAGGCTGCTAATCTCATCACCATAGATGGGTTGTTCATACTTTTCTTGTAAAAAACGACTATGATTGATAATTGCAGGTAGTACGGCTTTAATTGAATTAGAGCCTTTCATAAGTGGATGCCAATAGTAGCCTTTAACAATGTCCAATAAGTCTATCATGCAGCGTTTACCTTTTCTAACTAGATCTTTCCCTTCCTTTTTGTAGGTTATTGACTTGAGAAAGTCAATGTAGGTTTGAGTTTGCTGATCATTGAATGGGCTGCGGATTTCAAGCTGTTCAATAGCGTAATTAACATAGGTGTTTTCATGTGTCGCATATCTGAATATGGTTCCATTGTCATTGCTGAGGGCATTATAAAAATGTTTTATAAATTCAAATGTAGGGTCGCCTTCTTTTCCATCGCCAATAAATTCAGTTGTATGCTCATAGCTTCCATCTGCTAGCATTTTGTGATGTGAGAACTGAAAGGTCAATCCTTGAAATGGTCGGTATCCTTTGTAGAATGGAACTGCAGGAGCAGAAGTCTCAAAATCAATAAAGTGCAATGGATATTGAATGTGCTCTTCTTTAAAATTCTCAAAGCCAATCTTATCAAAGTAGGGAGATGGAGGTTGTTGTAGCGTATTTTCTACTTGAATCCATCTTCTTTGTGTTGATGAAAGTGGTGTTCCCATTGTGGGTTCAGTCCATTGTTCATTCTTCGTTTCGATATCTTCGATTGCCACATCGCTGAGAAACCATCTATTTTCTGCGAGCATCTTCTTCTTACTTCTAGTATTCCATATATCCCAGCTTTTGGGCAATTGCATCTCCTCGTTTGTCCATTTTTTATGATGATAAAAGCACTCGTTAAAGCCACTCTTTAGCGCTGAAGGATCTGTTTCATTTCGTTTAAATTCACAGTCTTTACACGTTAAACTGATTTCATTGTATATAGGAGCTTGGCGGGCTTCATACGCTTTGCAATGCTGCTCTAAGGCTAAAATTAACTCTTCGAAGTTATTTGTTCCAAGTAATGGGTTGACATAGCTGACAGCGTCATTTAAGACTGTATTGACCAAAGATGAAGCCTCTATTTCAATGAGTATGCTGTTGCCTAAAGATTTCTTGTTCACTCCTGGTAACTTTTGACAATATTTTCGATTGTTTTTTGTTCGAATCTCAAATAATGAATGAAGACCATCAATGCTTGTGGTTTTGCTCTTGTCAGTCATTAACAAATACGGTGTGATTGGTCGATCATCACCAATTGATCGAAAGTAATTTTTAGCCACAGTGTATTGAAATGCTAAATCCTCGACATATTTTTTCCAGCTACTACCAATGGTGCCATCTTTATTTATAAACTGTTCTGGATCATCTCCATCACAACTTTTTGATTTTACTTCAATCAGTCGGATGTGGTTCGGCGTGAAGTCCAAAATATCTACTCTAATCAGCTGATGATTAAATTTTAATGCAGCTTCAAATAGTGTTTTTGCTCCATCCTTTATGGATTGATTGGTTGTAGAAATAGCTTCGTCTGTGCTACCTTCAATAGAAATACCATTTTCATAGTATAGTTTTGCCAATTCTCCCACTTGAAAACCTCCACCGGCCAATGCTTTTAGAAAGTCATTATCGCTATTGCTATTTGCGTATTCATTCTTAAAGGAGTCGTAGTAAATTTTAGTCGAACATTGATTTCCTAGTTGGAATCGTGATTTGGTTAAGTAGGCCATATT
>CBFHLF010000257.1:0-2694 GCA_965656555.1 uncultured Acidiluteibacter sp.
TGATTGTTATCCCTAACCACTCTATACGTGATGGTGTCTGCGCAATTCGTTATTGGGTTACACAGATTCGTCGTAGTAGCATTGGTAGTCGATACTTGTGTACCATCCTTAAAGATTCGATAGCTTCCTGAAGAACCTAATGAATTGAATGGATTCCAATTTAAATCTGCACAACTGTTGGCTGCATCTAAAGTTGCATTAACAAAAATGGTGGACAACGTATCTTTTGCCACATTGATTACTGCATCATTACACCCTGATCTACTTCTTACATAATAGTATCTTTGGCCTGCATCAGCTCCTGCTCCCACATGCGTATAACTTAGCGTATTGTAATTAAAAATACTATCAACTAAAGTAAACGGCCCGTTAGGATTAACACCACTATATATCAACCAGGCATTAAAGGAATTGGTAGTATCTATTGGTTGATTCCATGTCAAATCAACATCTCCATTAGGGTTAACGTCTAAACAATAAATATCTGGTGATTCAATCACATCATCGGCAAGCACTGTAATGGATATAGTCGTTACTGTTTGCCCGGGGGCAGGACAAGAATTATCAGTAGCTCGAATGACAAAATTGTAGGTATTATTCAAACTCACGCACCCATCATTAAATGAGATGTGGTTACACGATGTTTGCCAATTAAAAACACTCTGATAAGCTAAGAAGCCTGAACCAGGCAATGAATTGCTTAAAGTTGCACACGGTGGATTCAAACACCCTGTAGTAGGGTCTGAAAAGTTAGCTCCAAACTGCAGCCCACTGGCAAATACTCTTACTGAATCCGCATTTGGATTTGTAGCAGAAGGAAAGTCTTGAACTTGCAGATTAAAAGTTACTAAATCTCCCGCTTTTACAGTATCTCTGTAAACATTGAAAACACCCGGAGAAGATTCAAAAGGTGCACGAATAAATGGTGGATCGTTAGGGCTACATATTGAACTACTTAATAGCACCGTTTGAATATCTCTGTATATTTCTGCAATCTTTTGACCACATCGATAAGACTCCACTCGAACACAGGAAACAAATTCCCCATCGGTAAATGAGGTGTAAGAGATTTCTCCATTCTCAGTATTCAACGAAGCCGGTACATTGTTTGGATTTTGAAATGTTCCTGGAAAGGGAGAAGTGAACGAGTATCCATTAACGAAAGGTACTCTTGGGTTGGAAGCTTCCACATACAATCCAGTTAATCCGTCTAATGGCTCAGCCCATGAGTAAACTAAAGAGTCTAACTCATCATCTTGAGCATTATGATTGTAGGTAAAAGCATCTCCTGTGCACAACACAGAAGATGGAACCTCCGCAAAGTTTGGTGAGTTATCGTAACAGGTAGAAGCATTCTGACCATTAAAAGCAAACATTTTAGCTCTTAACAATAAATCACGACCTCCTGGGTTCGTTAAGTTATCAATAGCATTATTTCTTGTAGATCCTTCAAAAGTAAAAATCCAACCAGCTGCTCCTGGTATACCATTCAATCGTTGTGGTGCAGAAGTATATATATGTTCTTCTACAGCTCCTGCTGTTGTAACCGAGATTCTTGTATTGGTTGGATTACAAGGAGAACCTCCACAAGTAGCCGAAATATCATTAATTACTTGCCTAGTTAACGGAAACGTTGTGTTAAACTGACCAGGATTAGGATAATTATGAACACGCAATGAAAGATTTCCTTGTAGTGGAACTCCATTACAATCACGATACACTTTTACAGTAAAAACATATCTACCCTGATTGTCACAAACCCATGTGATCTCACCACCCATATAGTGTGTAGCAGATGCATTAAAGCTAAAAAGGATAAATAGTAAGAAAATGAGAGATTTATAGAAGTTTTTCATCAAACTAAAATATTGGATAATGTATTAAACGTTAAAAATACAAAAATATACTGTGCAGAGACGTATTTCTTTCTTAATCCGTTGCTTCAGTTGTCAACAAAATAGGAACATCAGGAAAAGTACAAATATGTATATTTGCAGCAAACCAAATTATACTTATGGATATTAAAGGAATTATCTCAATATCAGGAAAACCTGGATTGCACAAAGTTATTTCACAGACAAAAAATGGTCTTATCGCGGAATCGCTAATTGACAACAAGCGCTTTCCTGTTTATTCTAACCAACAAATATCTGCTTTAGAGGATATTAGCATCTACACTTACGAAGATGACACGTTGCTTTCTGAGGTTTTTGGGAAGCTATACGAAATTGAAGGTGGAAAAGAATCAATCAACCATAAATCTTCTGCAGCAGAGCTTTCTGCAAAAGTAGAAGAGGCACTACCAAACTATGATAAAGAGCGAGTTTACTCTTCTGACATCAAAAAAATCATTCAGTGGTACAACCTGTTGGTAAAAAATAACTTACTTAAACCTGAAGCCAAGGAAGAGCCAAAGAAAAAAGCAAAAAAAGAAGTAACTGAAGAACCATCATCAGAAGCAATAAATGCAGACAAAAAGCCTGCAAAAAAGAAAGCTACTTCGAAGAAAAAGCCATCAAAAAAAGACGAAGAGTAATAATTTACGACCAAAACAATTCATTGCATGCACCATCCACCTGAGATTATTCGCTCTTTTCTGCCCCAACAATTTGAATTAACTTCTTGGGAGCAAATTGAGTCCTACTTTTCATCACTTATTGAGGCAGAAATCAATAATGTGGCTGATTTAGAAAA
>CBFHLF010000258.1:0-2694 GCA_965656555.1 uncultured Acidiluteibacter sp.
CCGTTGGACGTCAATTAAAAACCGAAGAGAATCAACTTAAACGAAAATTTTTACTTTGGACAAGTATTTTAGTTAATCTTGGGTTTCTAGCATTTTTTAAATACTACAATTTCTTTCTTGACAATTTTATAACTGCATTTTCCTTTTTCGGACAAGATATACAAGGAAACTCGCTGAACATTATTTTACCTGTTGGTATTAGCTTTTATACCTTTCAAACTTTGAGTTACACGATTGATGTATATAAGCGCAGGCTAGAGGCTACAAAAGACTTTATTGCATTTTCCGCCTTTGTCAGTTTTTTTCCTCAATTGGTAGCCGGTCCTATAGAACGAGCAACCCACTTATTACCCCAGTTTTATAAGAAGCGAACCTTTGACTATACAAAAGCAGTTGACGGTATGCGTCAAATACTTTGGGGATTGTTTAAGAAAATTGTGATTGCTGATAATTGTGCTGAATTAGCGAATCAGATTTTTAATCATTCTGCTGATATGAACGGCAGCACACTCGTCTTAGGTGCTATCTTCTTTACATTTCAAATATATGGAGACTTTTCAGGCTACTCAGATATTGCCATTGGAACTTCTCGCCTTTTTGGGTTTGATCTCATGCAAAACTTTAATTTCCCCTATTTCTCAAGAGATATTGCTGAATTCTGGAGACGCTGGCACATTTCACTTTCAACTTGGTTTCGAGATTACTTGTACATTCCTTTGGGTGGTAGTCGCGGCGGGACATGGATGAAAGTTAGAAATACATTTATCATTTTTATAGTTAGTGGTTTCTGGCATGGTGCCAATTGGACTTTTATCGTTTGGGGTGTGCTAAATGCCATTTATTTCTTACCTCTTTTATTAACCAATAGCAATCGCAATAACATAGAAACTATTGCCCAAGGTAAATTGCTCCCTAGCCTTAAAGAAATATCGTTAATGCTACTTACTTTTAGCTTAACGGTGTTTGCTTGGATATTTTTTAGGGCTGAAAACATTGGACATGCTTTCAACTATATTTCTGGAATATTTTCTTTTTCACTTTTTGAAGTTCCAAAATTAGCCCACATGAAAGAAGCATTATCCACTATTCTCCTGATGATAATTTTTGTCTTAGTTGAATGGAGTGGAAGAGAAGGGCAATATGCTATTGCTCAGTTGGGTACTAAGTGGAAACGTCCAATAAGGTATGTGGTGTATTATGCAATTATTTTCGCCATTTTTTGGTTTGGAGGCAAGGAGCAGCAATTTATCTATTTTCAGTTTTAGAAGATGAAAAAATTTATACTTAACATAATCATATTCTGTATTCCTGCTTTTTTGATTTGTTTATCAGCTATGATAAGCTATTCCATTTCAAAAATACATACTGATGCCAAGCTAAGCGAACTATCAGAATATCCACATTTACTAATGGGAGATTCTCAAATACAGCGAATTCATGGAGAGCTAATATTTGAAAATGCGCAGAACATCGCCAGTTCTGCAGAGCATTATTATTTTACCTATCAAAAGCTACTTAGGCTAGTTCAAAACAAAAATCACCAAATAGACACATTAATTTTAGGGGTATCAATACATAGTTTCGCACCTGTATATAATAGACTGTTCAGTATTCGTTTTCCTGAAGGGAAGAGGAGTCTTGAACGGTATCTGTACTTTATCCCATTATTTGATGAATCTAATTTCCTGACAGAATTTGAACATCTTCTAAAACCGCTTATGGTTGGAATTTTTTCCTCTCCATATTGGGGAGGGTTTCATGAGTCAGATCATTCCAATCCAACTGAAGAAACTATCAATACAACATTTGATATGCATTTCTCAATAAAACAAAACGAAGAAAAGTTTAGCTACTCACAACGAGCATATCTTTACAAAATAGATAGTTTATGTACGGCCAATAATATTGACTTAATACTGCTATCTACGCCTTATCATCCGCTTTACAAAGAAAAACTTGATTCAGACTATATTGATTTCTTTTCAGCGACTTTAGGAAAGTTAGATCATCGATATCATTTAAGTTTTATAGCTGACGATATAGATCCCAATCTTATGTCAGATGCAAATCACTTGAACAAGCTTGGTGCAATAAAATATTCTAAAATCATAAAGAAGTCAATGAATTATCACTATACACCTTAATTAATTAGATTTTTGTAGTAAATCTAAATCCGGTTATCTTCATGGAAGAATTTAGAGCCGAGTAATGGTTTTGTTCAGTGGTATTCAGTATACAGGTTCGCAATTATTTCATAATTTAGGTGCTAAGAGACGGGTAAAGTAGATACTTTTAGAAAACTCCTTTTTGTATAGACCATAATGAATATTAACTCAGAAATATCCAATAAAACGATAGCGGTTCTCCCTTTCGTAAATATGAGTGAAAGTGATCAAAATGAATATTTTAGCGATGGGATTACTGAGGAGATTATCAATGCTCTAGCGAAGATTGAAGGGTTAAGAGTTACGTCAAGAACTTCTGCATTTTATTTTAAAAATAAGAACATACCTATTCGCGAAATAGGGAGCAAGCTTAACGTGAGTACTTTATTAGAGGGTAGCGTTCGATTATCAGGGAATTCCATGCGTATTACTGCTCAATTAATAAACGCAGCAGAAGACTTCCATTTTTGGTCGGAAACCTGGGACCGTCAACTTGATAGTGTATTTGAAGTGCAGGACGAAATAAGTT
>CBFHLF010000259.1:0-2690 GCA_965656555.1 uncultured Acidiluteibacter sp.
CTTGCGAAGGTAACCACCATTGGTATTGGTAATAAGGTGCACTCCCGTTGGATGTGTCTGACTTGGTGGATTGTTCAACCCAATCCCTAGGCACCAATTGTTGACCATTGTATGCTCCCTCATTAAGCATCAATCGGCCAATTTTGGCATAATCTACCGCACGGGCATTTATACAACAAAACGTTTTCTCCAATCCATTCTTTTTCCTGTCGATGCTCCAGCTGGCATCGTACTCCATTTCTAGTGGAGTCCACAGCTTTTCTTGCAAATAGGCAGTGATGGTTTGGTCTTTTATGGCTCGTTCTAAAACAAGGCCTAAGAGTTGAGTGCTCCCACTTACATAATCAAAGGCAACTCCCGGCTCAGTTTCTAGTTTCATTTTGGAAATCGCCTTTCTCAGGTTTCGTCCATAATAGAAAGTCGCCACATCCCCAAATGGATTGTAGTAGCCTTCGTTGTAGTCAAGACCTGAAGTCATCTGCAATAAATGCTCGATGGTGACTGCATCAAATCCCTCATCTGTTAATTCAGGAATATAATTAGTGATTGGTTCATTAACAGATGAAATAAGCCCATCGTCGATAGCAATACCAATTAATAAAGAAGTAATTGATTTTGCCATCGAAAAGGAAGGTACTATAGATGATTTGCTGTACCCATCAAAATAGGTCTCATACTGTATGGAATCATTTTTAATGATCATAAAAGCTACCGTGTGGTATTCTTTTAGAAACTCATCGAAAGCAAACTCTTTTCCATTAACTGTTAACCCCTTTGGTGCTTTTGGATTTTCAGCCGCTCTAAAGTGAAAGGTGGCCTCTGGGGCTGTCAGTTCTCTCTTTTGAAATTTTTTATGATCGTTGATGTCTGCAAAATTGAACACAAAAAATCGGCCTACTTTGCATGAGGTAAAACTCAGCAATAGAAGTGTGATGTAAAGAAAGAAAAGTTTGTTTCGCATAATTGATTGTTTCTTATTCCTCAATTTTCACCAAAGCTCCTTTGAGTGATTCAGGAATATCATCGATGGAGTAGATTTGTAGCTGATTCTTATCACCACCCAAGTCCGCTACTGTTTTAGTCAACAATGGATTAATCATCATCTGATTGATTTTATACATTGCTCCTGTAGCTGGGTCTACGATTAACAAACCAATCAGTCCCCCAAATACTATATTTCCAAAGTACCAGCCATCAAGACTAGCTGTAACCGGTATTATTTTACTATCGTATCCATCAAGTTCGAAACGAATCATATAAGTCGCTTTTTTAAAATACCCTGATGAGGCTTTCAATTCAATAACTTTAGGAGTCTTCCCCGTGAAAAACACTTGTCCCTTATTATTTAAAATGGTAAAGTTAGCTTCTGAAGGTGTGCTGTTGATCGAAAGAGGGTAATAGCTTTTGCTTACGATACTAGCACAGCTAAAGTTAATGAGTAGGATAATTGACAGCACTAATCCGATTACAAGGTTACGTTTCATATTTAAACGTTAAAGTTTGTTGTAAACAACCAAAGTAATAAAAGTATTGATTGCATTGTGTTCAATGCATAAAAAAAGCCATCTTATTGATATAAGATGGCTTTTTAAAAAATTATAACTATTAGGTATTAACCGATCGAAATAACTTCGATGTCAAATACTAAATCTTTTCCTGCTAATGGATGGTTTGCATCCAACTTGATATGATCATCAGCTACTTCAATAACTGTTACAGGCATTTGAGTACCATCAGGCTGACCTGCAGATAACGTCATTCCAATCTCTGGCTTAATTTCAGCTGGTAACTGATCTTTAGGTACAGACATAACCATATCTTCTCTAGGCTCACCATAAGCTTCTGCACATGGAATGTTTGCCACTGTAGCTTCTCCAGCTTTCATACCAATTACTGCTTTATCAAAACCTTGAATTAATTGGCCTGAACCTACAGTAAATTCTAATGGCTCACGTTCTTTTGAGCTATCAAAAATGGTTTCATCTGTTAATTTTCCTGTGTAGTGAACTTTAATAGTATCACCGTTTTTTACTTCTGACATATGCTTTTTTTTATGCGTAATGCTTGATTTTAGGCAAATTTAACGGTAATAAAGTGCTCTACCTAATTATATAGCGGTAACTTTCTTAAATTAGTATAAAATCCAATCAGCCACTCATGAACTTCAATAACATACTCGAAGATGCTCAATCTTCTGCTTTTGGTCTATGGAAATTTAATTTTCTATTGCACCGAATGATTCCATTTAATAAACCGCATGGTTTAAAAGTAACCACCATTACACCCAACAAGGTGGTTGTTTTCATCCCTTACAAAAAAGCCAATTTAAATCACATCAAGGGACTTCATGCCTGTGTACAAGCCACAGCGGCTGAATATGCATCAGGGCTTCTTTTATTATCTAGACTTGGATTTAAGGATTACAGAATCATAATGGAAAGTATGGACCTGAAATACCTTTACCAAGGCAAAGTGCCTGCTAACGCCACATTTGAACTATCGGATGAAGTGTTGGCAAATGACATTAAGGCTCCTTTAGAGAAAGGAGAAGTCATCTACTATCAAGCACAAATTTCGGTAAAAGATGAAAAAGGGAATGAATTATGCATAGCAACTACCAATTGGCAATTAAAGCCATGGAATAAAGTAAAAACCAAAACAACATAAACAATGAAAAATTCAATGAAGTC
>CBFHLF010000260.1:0-2690 GCA_965656555.1 uncultured Acidiluteibacter sp.
CGCTGCTTTCTTTATTAATTTTAAGGTCATTGTCTAATCTGCCCATTAGATTAAAGTTATTCCTCTCGAGAAGTTTTATGAAATTGACCATACAATTAAAAATTTGGATTAATACTTCTTTTATTATGTTGATGAATTATTTTGAATAGGTTTGTTGATACTTGGAAAAGTTGATTGTCCTCAGGCTCTCCGTGCCACGGATCAATGGGAATGAATTGGACCCCATTTTCATCCCATAAATCAGGTCTGTCGTCCAAAACTGTTATGTTGCCTGTTGATGATACGTTAATGTTGGTCAGCGATTTCAAGTACACTTCTCCTGTTGAGGTGTATTTTTTAGTGGTCTTTGCCCTAGAAAAAAGGTGATAATCAAACTTTACGTTCATTGATTTGATTACCCATCGAGCATAATCTGCTTTTGATGAGGTGTAGAATAAGACGGTTACATTCTTCGCCTTTTCAAGCACATCTATTAGTTCATTTAAACCCGGACGATGATATAAAAACAAGTAACCTTTTCGACCCTTTAATGGGAGTTCCGATAGTTCTGAATAGGAAGAGTAAATGAGACAATGATCTAAATCTAGGATGATTGTTGTCTGGTTCAAATTTTCTTTTTTTAGTTTTTGCTAAAGCTAATTATTGATGGCAAGAGATCTTAATTAGTTTGCGATTATCAAGAGTAAATATATATCTGAACTCGGTTTTGTTGTATATGAAAAATATGAAACTGCGAAAGTTTCATATTTTATAAGATGTACCTAATTGTCAATTAGAGTTTTGCAATGGAGGGTGCAGGCTCTGTGTATTTCTGTTTACAAAGCTTAAAAGAGATGGGGATTTGCTATTTTATGTATTGAAGGCCTTAAAATATTCATTGTTAAGAGTAGCTTATGCTGTTGGATCTATTAACCAACATTCGAGCTTCCATCAATCAAAAACACTTTTAGATAATTCTAGCATTTTTGCTTTTACTCCTCCAGGTAGTTTGGCGTTTATATTCCCAACTACCACTAATAGTGTAATTAATGTTAAGGTTGTTTTTTTTAGCATCTTGAGATAAATATTTATTTTTATAGCTGAAACCTGCCACTTTCTACAATAAGTGAATCGGTTTCTAGATGAATTAATAATTGATATTCTAATTCAAGAAAGGAGAACGGGGTAGGGTCAGTTAAAAATGCAGGGAAGGACGATCCACTAAGAAATGGAACTCTTGAAGGTATCTCATAGTCATAATCGATGAATATAGACCAGGACCAGGCCTTGGTAAGGTCTTCGATAGTGTCAGGTATTTGAACTACAACACCACGCCAATCTGTTAAGTTTACTATTCTCGCATACTCTGAAACTGTGCCGTCTATAAATTGAATGGGTTTTGAATTACTTGAATCTATCACATTAAATATTTGGGTATACCCTGATAGGGTTATGATCAAAAAGCTAAGTGTTACAATTGTCTTTTTCATTTCTTTTCCGTTATTGGTAAGTTAGTTTAATTTCTTTTATGATTATAGAATGAATCCTGTTAAAGGTTTGTCAATTTTATTGAAATTGCTTTACTAATAAAAAATGAAATGTGAGAACTGTGAAACTTTCCTATTTTCAACTTGGTTGGATAGTGCTATTTAAAACCCTTGTATATCCTCAAACTTTTTCCCATTCCAAAGGATGTGTGTTAATTCATACCACTCTGCACCATGTATCTCTATTAAATTAGTTCTTCTATCTAAAACACCTTCATTTTTAACTACCATATTGCTGTTTTTTCTAAAATCCACTCCATAAGTAGTTTCTATTCCATCATAAATTTTTCCAGTTTTTCGATCTACTATTGCTCCCCTCTGGCAGGGTGACCCACAACCCCAAGTTACCATTGTGTAATGCCCCGCAAAATTTATCCCTTCCTTACATTCATTGATAATCCTTGTGATAAATCTCTTGTATTTAGGGTTCGTTTCAAAATTAGGTTCTTTCAAAACACCCTGATAGACGTCAACTAGATAATCCTCAAAGGGCGCTAACGGCTGATACCTTTTGTATACATGGACTTGATTTTTTGGCGAGCGGTCCAAAAGAATAACATGGTTGTATGAATTTTTATATGATATATAGTTTGGGTAATTGGTTGCTTCCTCCCGTTCAATAACGACAACGTTGATGCCGCTATCACCAAGAACTAAGTATTCTGCTGTGCTTAGAAGTGTGTCGCCTCTATAGGTCTTAGTGTAAATATCGAAATCGGTTTGTTGTGCACTCGATTGGAGTGGGAGCAGGGATAGCAGTAATAAACGGAGAAGCGTTCGCATTTTCTATTTTTTGAATAATTAAGGCTAAAAATTTGATCGTTTAAAGAGGCGAAACAATTTCCTCTTATTTGCAATGATAACCATGTTGTGTGCGATGCCCAAAATGAAAGTATGAAACTACGTATATTACATACTTTTTTATTGAGTTAGATATTAAACATACATGATTTTAATTTAATATGCGCCTAGCATTTGTAAGTAGTAGAGCTGCTTTATCTTCTTTTAACTATTTAATGTTTAATCCCTATTAAAACAACAGCCCCTTGCTAATTAAAACAAGAGGCTGTTGAGGGGTTGAAAAACGACCAATTAATTTGTTAAGACGATTTTTCTAGTTGTATTTCCATACTTAAAGAAGTAAACACTTCTTTCTAGTTGACT
>CBFHLF010000261.1:0-2661 GCA_965656555.1 uncultured Acidiluteibacter sp.
AAGTCTTGATAAGTATAAAAGAGGAGAAGCGGGACTTCTTGTTACTCCTCAGTTAGAAATAGCCGAACAATGGATGTTAAATGAAAAGCACTCTATTGATTGGGCAAGTAAATACTCGCTACCTTTTAAAGGGGTAGTTAATTTCATTCAAGAAAGTGTAGCCGACAGAGAACGTTTGATAGCCTTGGCTGAAGCCAAGAGAAAAAGAGAAGTAAAAAAAGTAGCCTACCAGAAACGACTGTATGCAGGTTTTGCTGTTATAGCGCTGTTACTAATGCTTTTTGCTGCCACCAAATGGCGTTTAGCAGACGCTTCTCAAGAATTGGCAGAAAAGGAAACAAAAATTGCTCAACAACAAGCACTGTTAGCAAAATCAGCTAGCGAAGAAGCAAAAAAGAAAACTGAAGAGGCATTAGTTTCATCGAAACGAGCCAAAGAAGCTTTAGCGCTTGCAAAACAAGAAGCAATTAATGCAGATAAAGCACGAAGGCAAGCAATTGCCGAAAAGCAACGTGTTCTCATCGCTCAGCAATCAGACAGCTTGAGCAGAATTAAAGCGGAAAAAGCTACTGCTGTTGCCGAAGAAGAAAAGTTATTAGCTGAAGAGTTGTTAGAGGAGCGTTCCATAACGGATCAGTTAATTAAGATTAAAAATGATGCGCCTGTATTGATGCTGGGACTTACTAATGCCCGAAAGTCAGGAGATTTTTCGCAAATACGAACAGCAATTAGCAAACTCGTAAACCAAGAGCTAGCATTTGACAGCCTTAACCAATTACAGCCAGATCATTACATGAGTGATGATTGGATGCATGACCTGAATCAAGAGGCGTTGGCTATTTTGGAGGGTAAAAAGAAATACAACGAAACGACCATGCGCCTGAGCAGCATCAATCAACATCCAATTCATGATTTTGATATTATTAATAATCAATTGATAGTTTTTGCAGGCCACCATGGGGTGATTTACCTGATGGATGTGGGAACTAATAAAGTAACAAAGACATTAAATTTTAGTCAATTATTTAACGATAAGGTAAGCGGTGTAGCATTTAAAAATAGCGACGAAATTTTAATTACTACCCACTCAAATAAAGTGATCAGTTACTCTATTTCGGCTGGAAACAAGTCGTTGATTTATCAATCCGATAAAGGAATGAATGTAGCTATAGTTGATGTTTTCTGTAATTTAAAAAATCAAGAAATTACAGTGGTAGAAAAAGATCAAGTAATTTTCATTAAGAATGATAATACAATCATGAAGTCTGACGTGAGTGATGAAATTACTGCATCTTATCATAATAAAAGTAAGCTGTATGTATCTACAGAAAACCAATTAAGTGTTTTCGATGATCTTTCTGGTGAAGCAAAGAAATTAAGCTTGCTAGACGACTCTTTTGCCGACTTAAAAGAGGTGACGACCATTTATGCTCACGGTGTTTACTTATTTTTGGGATTCAAAAATGGTGTTATCAAAATGTATTCGATTAATCATGAAAATTTATCTTTAAAACATGTTTTTTCTCTGGACGAGCATTTTGGTCAAGTGACGAGTATTTATTTTGATGAAAGAGAGCAAGTGCTGTATACATCAGGAACCGATAAGCGGCTTTTTAGATATGACTTTAGAATGGATAAAGATCAGTTAGATGAAAGCTTTTCTGAAGTGAAGGGACATGAAAAGCTAGTCAATAAAATTGATGCATTCACCAATTCTCAAGGCCAACGAATACTGATTACTGCAGATAATCATGGACATCTTTTATCATGGTATGTGCATGATATCGATCTGGTAAAAGATATAAAAAGACGATTAAAACAACAACTCAACTAAAAATATTTATGGCAAATTGTGTTTGTAATGGCGCTAAGATATCCTGTAGTTTTGGCGATGGACCAAAAAGTATGGTGGTGTTACCGTTGGCAATGACAACCACTGAAAATACAAAAGCGTTAGCGGTAGCGACTGATATTATCCCGATGCTAAATATTCCGAGTTTTGGCCAATGTAAATCGCTTGCAAATCCGATGGTCGCATCTGCAACAGCTGCTGCTTTAGGGGTTTTGACACCACAGCCTTGTATTCCTGTAACTCCAATGCCTTGGGCTCCAACTGCTCAGAAATTAAAAATAGGAAAGGTGCCTGCCATTTTAGACAATAGTCAGACCATGTGTATGTGGGCAGGGCAGATTAAGATTGAAGATCCCGGGCAAACTGCGATAACTGCAACTTAAATCAATTTCTCCACCATTCACTACTACTACTTTTCAAATCAGCCATCCAAATAGACTCACCAATTTTCGGAGTGATGATGGGTAAGTTGAGTTTTGCAGCAGCTTCCGTTACGCGCTTTGCTGGGTCATTCCAATCGTGTAAGGCTAACGTAAATGCTCCCCAATGTATTGGCATAATTGTTTTTGCTTGAATCTCTATTCCTGCCTGAGCAGTTTCTTCTGGCATCATGTGTATTTGTGCCCATTTTTCATTGTACTGCCCGCATTCCATCATTGCAAAATCAAAAGGACCGTATTTTTCACCGATTTCCTTAAAGTGAGGGCCGTAACCACTATCTCCGCTGAAGTACAAGGTATCCTCTTTTCCTATAATTATCCAACTCCCCCATAAGGTCGCGCTTCTGTCGGTTAATCCTCTGCCTGAAA
>CBFHLF010000262.1:0-2654 GCA_965656555.1 uncultured Acidiluteibacter sp.
TCTATGCTTCTTCAGCATCTGTTTATGGTATTAAAGATACGCCTGAAGTTACTGAAGATATGGAGCTAGAGCCATTAACAGATTATTCTATATTCAAGGCAGAATGTGAAAAGATTCTGTCTAAATATCCTTCAGACGACTTTACGTGTACAACCATAAGACCGGCAACGGTGTGTGGTTATTCCCCAAGATTAAGGTTGGACTTAACAGTTAATATATTGACTAATTTTGCCATAAATAAAGGTTTTATAAAAGTATTTGGAGGTAATCAAAAGAGACCAAATCTTCACGTGGAGGATATGACAGACCTTTATTGTCAATTGCTAGAGTTACCTAAGGAGAAGATTAATGGCAAAATATTCAATGCAGGCTATGAAAACTTTACTGTGATGGAAATAGCACAAATGGTAAAGAATGTTGTTGGTGATGTTGATATTAAAGTTGAAGAGACAAACGATAATAGATCATATCATATTTCATCTGAATATATTAAGGAGCAAATTGGTTTTATACCCAAGCACTCCATAGAGGATGCCGTTAGGGATTTAAAACAAGCCTTTGAAAAAGGATTGATACCCAACTCCTTTGAGGATGAACGCTATTTCAATGTAAAATTGATGCAAAATATAGACCTTAAGTAGTTTATGAAAGTACCTTATGTAAACCTTGGCCTGCAGCATGCACAAGATAGAGCAGAGTTGTTGGAGAAAGTAGGAGAGCTACTAGATAGTGGAATGTTTATCCTAGGGAGTGAAGTGACCGAATTTGAAGAATCCTTTGCCAAAGTAGCAGGAACAAAGTATGCTGTTGGAGTGGCGAACGGTACTGATTCACTAATGCTCTCTATGCAAGCATTAGGCATATGTGTTGGTGATGAAGTGATAACTGTTTCACATTCTTATCTTTCATCAGCTTCTAGTATTGCTCTTGTAGGAGCTAATCCTGTATTGATTGATGTTGATGCTAATTTTAACATGGATGCATCTAAATTAGAAGAAGCGATTACTCCGAAAACGAAAGCAATAATTGTTGTTCATTTGACAGGAAGGCCTGCGGATATGGATCCAATTATCGCTATTGCTAAAAAGCACAAGCTCCCTATTATAGAAGATGCTGCTCAAGCTGTTGGAGCAACCTACAAAGGTAAACCTGTCGGTGGATTCGGTAAATTTGGGTCATTTAGCCTTCATCCACTAAAAAATTTGGCAGCTGCCGGAGATGCCGGCGTTATTACTACTGATGATGAAAATCACTATCAGTGGTTGTTGAAAGCCAGAAACCATGGATTAAAGAATAGAGATGAGCTGGAGTTCTTTAGCGTAAATTCACGTCTAGATGCCCTTCAAGCTGCAATTTTAAATATTAAGCTAAGAAGGCTAGATGAGTGGAATATACGAAGAAGAGAAATAGCTGATCGTTACATCGCTGAGTTAGATGGTTTGGTTACAGTCCCTTCTTATACTGAAGATTATGAGCCCGTTTTTCATGCATTTGTGATTCGAACAGACCATAGAGATGCTTTAGCTGAATTTTTGTCAAAAAATGAGATTGACAGTAAGGTGCATTACCCAATTGCTATTCATCAGCAGGAAGGCGCAAAGTCAGCAATATTGCATGACTTAAGCAATACCGAAACCGTTGTAAAAACAATACTAAGCTTACCCGTATATCCTGAGTTGACTAACGAACAAGTTGGTCACGTCATACAAACGATCAAATTATTCTTTCATGAACACCAATAATAAAGTAAAATCGAAACAAGAACTGGCTGATGTTATTAAAGAACTTAAAGCTGCTGGTAAAAAAGTAGTTCAATGCCATGGTTGTTTTGATATCATTCATCCAGGACATGTTCGTTATTTAGAGCAATCAAAAAAGTTTGGTGACGTTTTAGTGGTTTCACTAACTCCTGATAAGTATATTTTAAAGGGGGATGATCGGCCGTATATGCCTCAAGAGTTGCGCGTTAATTCAATGGCAGCACTTGAAATAGTAGATTATGTTTGCCTAGATTCAGAAAGTTGGGCGGGTCCTCTTTTAGATTTCGTTCAGCCTGACATATATGTCAAAGGCAAGGAGTACGAGAACACGCATGATGGTGTTTTTGGTCAAGAGCGCAAAATGGTAGAGGCCTATGGTGGACAGGTTTATTTTACATCAGGAGACGTGGTTTTTTCTTCTTCTAGACTTATTGAGGATTTTAAAAAGAAATTTGCTTTAGATTATGAAGTGTTTAATGTTTATTGCAAACGAAATGGGATAAACCTCGAAACTCTATTAAGTCGTTTAGATGCATTCAAAAATAAGAAGGTAGTTGTGATTGGAGAAGTAATCTTGGATGAATATATCCATACTGAGGTACTAGATTTGGCCGCAGAAGCTCCAATACTAACACTTCGTCCAGTAGAAACAAAAACCTATGTAGGAGCAGCCGGAATCGTATCAAAACACTTAAAGAATTTAGGGGCAAACTCAAGTCTCGTTTCTATTGTAAATGATACTTCTACTGATACTTTATATATTGAAAAGGACTTATCCGATTCAGGGGTTTCATTTGATTTTATTCGAAGAGACAAAACTCCTACGATCAAAAAGACACGGTTTATCGCAGATGTTCAGAAATTGCTTAAAATTGACTATTCTGAACCTGTAAC
>CBFHLF010000263.1:0-2632 GCA_965656555.1 uncultured Acidiluteibacter sp.
TTCTTTTGTAAGCCATTCGGCGAGTTGTTTTAATTTAAATTGCATTGAAATGCTATGCAAAGCTAATCAATTGCTCCTTAGTGGGAATTTAAATAAAGGTTATGGAAGTTGAAAGCGATTTTTTTGTTGATGGTTGGAGGTTTGCACAAAAATCTAGGCGCTCGATAAATCAACTTTTTACATCACTATCAGCAATTAAAAGAGAAATAGCCTTAAGTTAGCACTTTACAAAAAGATTCAGCCATGAAAATACTACAACTAACTTTTTTAAGTATCACCATTTTTACGAGTATTCAGTTATTTGCACAAACACAGAAAGGCCAAGATCTTGACGGTAATTCATCTGATGATGAATTGGGTTTTTCAGTAAGTATGCCAGACGCTTATACAGTAGCAGCTGGAGCTCCTGACTTCAGAGGTTTTGTAAAAGTATTTAGCTGGCAAGGAAGCAGCTGGACTCAGAAAGGGAATAATATTCAATATCAGGGGCTAGATGATCTTACAGGTTATTCAGTGAGTATGGCTGATTCTAATGTCATTGCAATTGGATCTCCAAATAATAGCATTGCTAAACCGGGAAAAGTTCGTATTTTTAAGTGGAATGGTCTTTCATGGACTCAGAAAGGAATTGATCTTAACGGGTTTGAAGTAAATTCCGAGTTTGGGTGTTCTGTTAGTATGCCTGATTCTAATACGGTTGCTATAGGAGCATATCGTAACGCCCAAAATAGTGGAAATTTTGTTGGTGCCGGTCAGGTTCGAATTTATAAATGGAGAGGAGGTTCTTGGGTTCAAAAAGGGATGAATATCAATGGTAAAAGACAACTAGATTTTTCTGGGTGGTCAGTAAGCATGCCTGATTCAAATACAGTAGCTATCGGAGCTCCAATACCATTTGATAGTATTAGTAAAACTCGCATATATAAATGGGATGGAGTTGCTTGGAGCCAAAAAGGAGCAGATATTAATGGCGAAAATATAGAAGACTTATTTGGAACTTCAGTTTCTATGCCCGATTCCAATACTGTCGCAATAGGAGCTCCACAGAATAGTGGAAATGGTAATAGAGCAGGTCTTGCTCGTGTTTACACTTGGAATGGCTCTTCTTGGATTCAAAAAGGGATTGATTTGGATGGGGACACCGTAGGGGACAGATTTGGAACTTCTGTTACCATGCCTGACGCCAATACGCTTTCAGTAGGAGCAATTAATAACGACGGAAATGGTTCTAATGCAGGGCATGTAAAAGTTTTCACTTGGAATGGAAATGCATGGTTTCAGCAAGGACCAAATATTCAAGGAGAGGCAGCAGGTGATATATCAGGACATTCCGTGAGTATGCCTAATAATTCAACACTCGCTATTGGAGCTCCATGGAATGATGCAGGCGGAAATAAAGCAGGCCAGGTTAGAGTATATGAAATTTGTAATTTCATTCCTGATACACTTTCTCCCATTGTATGCGATAACTATACTTCTCCAAGTGGTAATTATACATGGTCGACATCTGGAGTATATTTAGATACCATTATCAATCCATTGGGATGTGATAGCTTTTACGTAGTCAATTTGGCTGTTAATAATCGGTATGATTCATTGACTACCGCTGTATGTGATAGTTTCATTTCTCCGAGTGGCAATTATGTTTGGAAAACGTCAGGAATTTATAATGATACTTTACCTAATTCACTTTCTTGTGATAGCGTTATTACCATTAACTTATCGGTAACTACGGTCACTTCTCCAATTATTAATTTAACTACTTCGTTAGCTTCTAACGTAGGTAATGTAAGTTACCAATGGTTAAGTTGTGATAGTAATTATGCCACTATACCTGGGGAAACAGGTCAATTTTTTACCCCTACCATTTCAGGTAATTATGCGGTAGCAGTTTCAAGAAATGGATGTGCTGATACTTCTGTTTGTGAAAATATAACCTTAGTTGGAGTAGTTGAAAATATGCTCGAGCAGATTACTGTTTTCCCTAACCCTACAAATGGAGATGTTATCATCAATTTTGGAAATAATCAACTGAATGCAGATATACAAATTAGAAGTATAGATGGTAAACTCGTTCACAATCAAAGAAGCATTAGTAAAAATCAGTTAAAAATTGATTTATCGAACTATCAAAAAGGTATTTATTTTGTGACTATTAGAAGTAATGATAGTGTTCGGGTAGTAAAGTTGGTGAAGAATCAGTAATTACCCTGAAGGTGTCTTTTTCTTTTCTCACGCTTATTTTCACGGACTGCAAGTCCACGCTAACAGATTCATTGTCACATTGACACATTGGTATATTAATCAATTGCTACATTAAAAACATTTACTCTCCATACTCGCCTCAGCAGCTTTACTGCCTAAGCCAGCTGCCGTTTGCCATGAAATACAGGCTTTTTTAAGCTCTCCTGATGAGTAGTAGACATTTGCCAGGTTATTATGAGCACTGCTGTTAGATGGGATTTTATCAATCACCATTAAGTAGTCCTCTATAGCTCCTGGTAAATCATCTAAGGCTATTTTAATTTCAGCTCGGTAATAAATCGCTTCTGAGTTAGAAGGATTTGCTTTTATCGCTTCATTGAAATGAGCTAATGCCTCCTTATTGGCACCTATGCTATTTAAATGTCGT
>CBFHLF010000264.1:0-2608 GCA_965656555.1 uncultured Acidiluteibacter sp.
CATATATTATTCCAAGCTTGCACTTATTGAACTTTGTGGTTGGATTGAAGAGAGTCTTGACGATATAATTCTTAGACACTCAAATCGACATCTTAAAAATCCAAATAATAAAGACTACTGCAAAAAGAGCATTATAAAACCAAATTACGGGTTTCAATACAAAAGAAATATTAGACCAATGTTGATTAGTTTAATTGGACTAATAGAAGTCGAAAAATTGGAAAAGGAACTAGAAAAAACTGCTCAGATAACACTTTTGACAGGGCATCTTGGAAATATAAAAGACAGTAGAAATACAGCCGCACATACTCACTTGAAAGGTATAACCAGACGATTTAATGCTCCGTCAAGAACAATAGGCGATTTTAATAGGATTAAACCCATTCTAATTAGAATCGAAGAAGAGTTAAAGAAAAAATAACTAAGCCCAACAAGGTGTATAGTGCATACCCTGCGGGATACGCACCATACACAGACCGTTGTAGCCAATTAGACAAAAAAAATCACAAGAGCCGAAAGCCTTGTGATTTTAAAAAGTTAACTGAGGATTTTATGATTATGACGAAACGCCTCCAAGTAGTTCTTCTAATTGCATTTCTTTAAGAACTCTGTCTTGAATGGGTTGGGTTAATTCGTTAATTTCATCAACGCCCCAAGTTATTCCTACAACAGTTCTTGTTGGACGTTTGCCAAATGGCATTTCTGCTAATTTCAAATAAGCATCTACTACCCATTGTGGGTCTGGAGCATCTTCACTTTGCAACATTTGAGCAAAATTTTCACCCATAGCTGTGGGAACTCCCGCTAGCTCACCATAAGATTCGAGCGTCTGGCTATGTTCAGGTGCTTGACCTGATGCCAATAACCCTGTTCCAAAAGGTCCAGGTTCTACCATTACTATATCCACACCAAAAGGCGAAACTTCATAACGTAAGGCTTGGGAATAACCTTCTAAAGCGTGTTTGGTAGCAGTATATGTTCCGAAAAATGGTGGAGACATACGACCAACTAACGAAGATGTATTGATAATTAAACCTGAACCTGAGCTTCGCATTGAAGGCAGAACCGCTTGCATTGTTCTAATAGCGCCATAATAGTTGGTTTCCATTTGCCACTTTGCCTGCTCAACGCTATAGGCTTCAGTAATACCTATATACATAATGCCTGCATTATTAATTAGAATATCAATATTTCCTGCTTGCCCAAGGATACTATTCATAGCTTCTTTCACAGAAGTATCATTAGTAACATCCATATCAACTACCGTAATGAGAGATGAATATGCTTCTAATTCTTTCTTTACCTCTGCGTTTTTTCCTTCAGGATTTCGCATGGTTGCGAATACTTTGTTGCCTTTATCGGCAAAATCTTTAACGGCTTTTAAGCCAAATCCGCTACTTGTTCCTGTGATGATTATATGTTTCATTATTATTAATTGTTAAAGCCAAACATTCCGTTTTCATGTGCTAAACCTTCAGTAGGTACTTCTTGAATAACATCCCAATGCTCTACGATTTTGCCATCTTTCATTCTGAACAAGTCGTAAAATGCATGTTTCTTATCACCATTCCATTCACCTTCACTTACGGTAAGGACGAAATTACCTTCACCCAAAACTTTGTGTATTTTGGTGTATTTAAACATATTGTTTTGAGAAGTTAGATATTCAACCGCTTCCACAATTCCGCTTAGTCCATCTTTTATTTGTGGGTTGTGTTGGTCGTATTGCTCAGCACTTATGTATTCAGTTATTTTGCTCGGGTTTTTACCCATCAATACATCTTCAATAAGGGAAACTGCCAAAGCTTTATTGGCTTCTGTTTTATCTAAATCTTCTACCGTTGTTGGTCCATCTGTTTGCGTTCTTCCGCTTGCTGTTTCTTTCTCTAAAACAGTCATTGCATCCCAATGTTCTGCTACTTTTCCGTTTTCATCGATACGGATAATATCAAATGCCACCATTTCATCTGCACCAAATGGTTTTGCATTTTTCCAAATGTTGTGCATAAATACATAATCGCCATCTTGAAACATTCGCACGTTTTCGGCATACGTTCCGTGTTCTTTTAAAACTGGTAATAAACCAATAAAAGGTTCTAAACCAGTTGGCACAAATGGATTGTGTTGAATGTAATCGGCATTTGCAAATTTGCGCATAGTTTCTGCGTCTTGTTTGGCTACTGCACCTAAGAAAGTGCCTACGATTTCTTTGTTGTTCATTGTTTTTTCTTCTGTTTGATTATTCTCACTTGTTGAATTTGTTTTTGTTGTGCCACAGGAAGCAAGAATGCCTGTTAACGCAAATACTGTGATTACCTTTTTCATTGATTTCAATTTTTACAAATTTTATTACTTGTGTTGCGCAAGCAAAAATACAATAACACTTTTATTTTGCAAGTAATATTTAAAATTAATTTCATTATGCAAGTAAAAAACATAATTTACTATCTTTGTAAGAGAAAAAAAGTAACAGCCAATGGAAACAAAATATAGATGCAATTGCCCGTTTACTTCCGCTCTTGATGTCTTGGGTGATAAATGGATGTTAGTAATCATCAAGCAAATGCTAATAGAAGACAAAGAAACTTTCAAGGATTTTACAGAAAGT
>CBFHLF010000265.1:0-2588 GCA_965656555.1 uncultured Acidiluteibacter sp.
ACAGGCCCATCAGGCGACCAAACAACAGGGTCAGGAAATTACATGTTTGTTAATTCTAATGGGTTCTCAGGGACAACTGCGCGTTTATATAGTCGATGCTTTGACTTGACGAATGCCAATCAGCCGGAACGTGATTTTTGGTACTACATGGAAGGTGCTGATGTAGGAACAGTGCACGTCGACCGTGAGGTAAATGGCTGTTATGTACAAGATATAAGTGTACCGATTTCAGGTGCCCAAGGGTCGAGTTGGATTAATCGACAAATTCCGCTGAATGGATATCCTTCAATTGTGAGAGTTGTGTTTAGAGCCGATGTAGTTTCGAAGACAGGAACGATTGCCGGCGACATTGCCATTGATGATGTTAGTATTACTACAACACCTGTAGGAATCAATAAAGCTGAGCTAGAAGTACTAATTGGAGAGGTTTATCCGAACCCAACTGATGGAATCTCTGCGATCGATTTTATATCAAAAGAGCCCGCTGTAGTCAATTATGAATTGATGGACGTGAAAGGGCAAACTGTATTAGCAGAAATGGTGAGCCTTAACCAAGGAAAAAATACTATTCAATTTGCAGTGAATGATTATGAAAAGGGAATTTATTTTCTTCGAATTATCATCAATGGAAAAACCATTACGAAAAAAGTGGTGGTGCAATAATCTGTGACAAGACCCAATAAAAAAGGTCTTTTCGAATATTCGAAAAGACCTTTTTTTATGTTTATGAGCAATTACTTATTCATTCTCATAGAGTGGTAAGTCTTCCATTAAGCGGTTTACTTCCTTACGAACTGACTTGAGTGCTGCTTCGTCATCTTTACTTGAAATAGCTCGATCGATTAACTCCGCGATTTGGGGTATTTCTTTTTCAGTGATTCCTCGTGTAGTAATAGCGGGTGTTCCGATACGGATACCTGATGTTACAAAAGGAGAGCGTGTATCAAACGGCACCATGTTTTTGTTTACCGTAATGTCGGCAAGACCAAGCACGCGTTCTGCTTCCTTACCTGTGATGTCTTTGCTGTTAAGGTTAATCAATAAGCAATGGTTGTCCGTACCATTAGAAATGATGTCAAAACCTCTTTTAATAAGTTCCTCTCCGAGTAGCTTGGCATTCTTTACCGTTTGCACCATGTAAGAGAAAAACTCATCGCTCAAGGCTTCTCCAAAGGCAACCGCTTTAGCGGCGATGACGTGCTCTAGAGGTCCACCTTGTGTTCCTGGAAATACTGCACTGTCCAATAATGCGGACATTTTTCTAACCATTCCTTTTGGTGTTTTAATGCCCCATGGATTGTCGAAATCCTCACCCATCATAATCATACCACCTCTTGGGCCTCTTAAGGTCTTATGCGTTGTTGTGGTCACAATATGGCAGTGTGGTAGGGGATCGTTTAAAATACCCTTTGCGATCAAACCTGATGGATGCGATATATCTGCTAATAATAAAGCGCCCACTTCATCAGCAATTGCTCGAAGTTTGGCATAATCCCAATCTCGAGAGTAGGAGCTTGCACCACAAATAATTAATTTTGGTTGCTCTTTTTTAGCGATTGCACTGATCTTATCAAAGTCGATAAGTCCAGTTGCTTCTTCCACACCATAAAAGCTACTTTCATATAATTTCCCAGAAAAGTTGACAGGAGACCCGTGTGTTAAATGCCCACCATGTGCCAAATCAAAGCCAAGTATTTTGTCACCAGGATTTAATACAGCTAACATAACTGCAGCATTGGCTTGCGCACCTGAGTGCGGTTGAACATTCACCCACTCTGCGTTAAAAAGTGTCTTAGCGCGGTCGATGGCTAATTGCTCTACCTGATCGACCACTTGGCATCCACCATAGTAACGTTTTTTCGGCAAGCCTTCAGCATATTTATTGGTCAAAACAGACCCCATTGCTTTTAGCACTTCTTTACTGACATAGTTTTCAGATGCAATCAATTCTAGACCTTCTGTTTGTCTTTTTTTCTCTTTCTTAATGAGTTTGAATAGCTCTTTATCTCTCATATTATTTATTTCTTAGGAGGCTAAAATTAGCCAAATACTTCTTAACTTTTAATTATTACAGGAAGCAATCAATGATTATAACAAGGATAGGGGAAGTTCGGTTTTTAGTGATGTTGTTATTTAAAAAATGTCATTGACTGGTTATTAAGAGTGCTTATCAAAAAGGATATCGAGCGGTTATTATAAGTGCTTCTCGGTCCAACTCCTATCGTCGTCACTCGAAGTACTTTTAATTGAGAGACACTAAAAATACTCGAAGTATTAAAAAAAGGTCGACTATTCGTCGACCTTTTTGGCATTCATTTCATATACTTTCTTACCTCCGTAAGCAGCTCCTGCTAATAATAGCCATGAGATACCGCTCTACTATCTCTTTAAAAGAAGAGCTATTTTTCTAAATAGAACAATCCCGCATTTGGATATTTTTCTGAATTTAAGATGTTGATGTATTTGGTGTTTAGGAATTTATTAACTTGTGAGTAATGATCTCTACTTAGATGTTTACTCAAATGATCAAAGAACACTAATGCCATAGAAGTTGTCATGGTTCCATTTGGTGTACAGTGAAACTTAAG
>CBFHLF010000266.1:0-2583 GCA_965656555.1 uncultured Acidiluteibacter sp.
GCAGCAGCAACTATAGCAAAAGTATGGGCATGTGAATCATGAGTATGAATTAAATCAATGCCTAATTTTTTACACAATGATTTGATGCGTTTTGCAAAAAGAATGGCCAACCCACTGCTTTTTTTAGCGGTGAAATAGTTCCATCCATTTTCACGGCAGTTTTTCTCCATTGCAGACCCCTTAGCACACAGAATTATTTGTTGAACACCTTTCTCCTCAAGTTCTGCATACAAATAGGCAAGCTGCTGCTCTCCTCCACGCCAAGATGGCTCTGTAGAAATATGTAAGACCTTTATTGACTGCCTTGTAATATTAAATGCTTTGCCCATGATTCAACTTTTTCAGTTTAGTATACTTTAAATATACCGCGTAAGCTGAAAATCGAGCAATATCGAACCCAGCTTTTCCATCTAAAAACCCACGATGGACGCCATATATTTTAATGAATCTAGCCAAAGCTTTATACCATCGCTTTAAGGCAGCTCCGCCTATTTCATTTGCCTTCATCGCTTTCGCTGAAATAGTCGAAAATTTATCAATTTGCTTTAAATGATCAGCTCGTGTATAAAAAGAATAGTGAAGCAAATCTCCCTCAAGTTGAGTTATTTTAGATGTTTTTAGCGTAAGTTTTTCATGTATCTCTCCTTCCCAAAGAGCGTCTTGTGGTCTAAATATTCGAATTTTGGTATCGGGATACCATGATGAATGATGAACCCAAGTACCACAATAATTTGTTAATCGGTTAAAGCTATATGCACCGGCAAATCCTTGCTTTTTTTGAGTTGAGATACTACTCAGAAGCTCCTCCGACAATGCTTCGTCTGCATCAAGGCTGAGTATGTAGGGATGAGTAGCTAATGAGTTTGCCATGTTTTTTTGCTCGCTATAACCCAACCATTTTTGAGAAACAAACCTACAATTATATGACTTTACGATCTCTTCGGTTCGGTCAGTAGAAAATGAATCTACTACCACTACCTCATCAGCAACAGACAATACCGAATCAATGCATCGACCAATATTCCGCTCTTCATTAAATGTAATGATGACTACTGAAAGCTTAAATGCCATATAAATTATTTTACAGCAAAATAACTATTAATGCTTGAAAGAAGAATCTTATCGCTACAAATAAGTTGGTAAAAAAGGTTATTTGCTAACTTCGCGTCATGGGAAAATTATACTTGGTACCTACGCCTATTGGAAATTTAGATGATATGACTTATCGAAGCATCAAGGTGTTAAATGAGGTTGATGCCATTCTTTGTGAAGACACAAGAACCTCTTCTAGGCTTTTACAACATTATGGTATCCAAAAGAAACTTATTGCCCATCACCAGCATAACGAACATAAAGCAGTAAATAAAGTTATTGAGCACCTAGAACTTGGGGAAACTCTAGCACTTATTACGGATGCTGGAACACCTGGAATTTCTGATCCTGGTTTTTTATTGGCACGCGCTTGCGCTGAAGCTGGGATCGATGTGGAGACTTTGCCGGGAGCAACTGCCTTCGTACCGGCATTAGTTAACTCAGGTTTGCCTTGCGATAAGTTTTGTTTTGAAGGCTTTCTTCCCCATAAAAAAGGAAGGCATACTCGCTTAACGCAATTAGCTGAAGAAGAACGCACCATAGTATTTTACGAATCGACACACCGCATCGTAAAATCATTGACTCAAATGGGTGAATATTTCGGTGAAAACCGACTCGCATCAGTTTCCAGAGAATTGACGAAACTGCACGAAGAAAATGTAAGAGGAACACTAGCAGAGCTTGCAAAATACTATACCGACAACATCAGCAAAGGGGAGTTTGTGGTAATCGTTTCGGGAAAACCTTAATTGGTTTCCAAACCATACTTCTTCATGTACTTTTCATACAAATCACTTTGATGACTGCTTAAATCGATGGATTTTCCGTTGACAAAAGCCACAGAAAGCTTATTTGTGCGCATGTCCAAAGCATCTCCTTCTGAGATAAATAATGTTGCTTTTTTTCCTTTAGCCAACGAACCTACCTCAGCATCAATGCCTAAAATCTTAGCAGCATCAAGTGTAATGCTCTGCAAAGCACGTTCCTTTTCCAATCCATAAGCCGCAGCAGTTCCTGCATAAAAAGGTAAGTTTCTCGTGCCCATAGCTTGCATTCTACCGTCATTTTGTAAGCAAAAAAGAACACCTTTCTCAGCCAATAAAGCCGGCAGTTGGTAAGGCAAATCTACGGCATCATCCTCTCGTAATGGAAGCTCGTGAACTCTTCGTAGCACCACAGGAATGTTATAATCCACCAACAAATCTGCAACAAACAAAGCATCGTAAGCACCAACAATTACAGGAGATTTTATTTTCTGCTCGCGAATAAAGTAAATCGCAGAAGACAACTCTTTGGCATTATTGGCATGAATAAACACCTTCTTCTCACCGGTAAAAACACCTCTCATGGCTTCGAATCGAAGGTTCGTCTCTAAAATAAAGTCAGATTTAGAATACGCCTCAGCGTGTTCAAAAAAGCTAATCAACTCATTTATTTGTTCTTCAAACTTTTTATTTTCACTGTATGTGATGGTCCCACTTTCCCACTTTC
>CBFHLF010000267.1:0-2564 GCA_965656555.1 uncultured Acidiluteibacter sp.
GTAGCATCATAATAATTTACTGTATAATCTGACGATTCTTGATTAGTTCCTAAAGCTTCAGTAGTATTCGTACTTAAGTCGAAGCTAGCGTTTCCTGTTACAGGGTCTATACAACTTTCTAAATCTTGAACGTTGGCAACTTCAACTTCATTTAATAAAAGTTGAAAACGACCTACGCTAAAGCAATTGGTATTATCATCATTCTCTAAGCGCAAAAAAACATCTTCAGTTGAATTTACTGGTGAGTAAGCCGTTGGATCTAAGCCTTGATCGGTTAAAGAATTAACTCCTGCTTCGGCGTCGGCTTCAGTGGTGTAATAGGTCACTGAAAAATTACCAATCTGACCGCCAATAGCTAAAGGCGTATTAGGCGTTAAATTAAAAGTCTGACTCTGTGTAAAATCACCGCATTGTGAAAAATCGTCTAAGTCACCAATTAAAGGCGGTGTATTTTGAATAATGAAACTAACGCTATTTGACTCGCATGAGGAGTTAGGGTTGATTATTTTAACAAAAAACTCTTGCTCACCATCAACATTAGGTTCAAATGTTACATTTTCTGGGTCGGTGATTGGGTTATCATTATCGACATCATCTTGAGTCTCATAAAATAATAGTTCTGTAGGTACAGAAGTACTATTGTTATTAAATTGTGTTTCATAATTATTAAGATTCAAGATAGTTTGATCGCAAGACTCAAATACTGACCCATCGCCTGTAATAGTTGGTGATAAATTGACATTAAATTCAAAACTTGCTTGAGCGGTACAATTGGTTGAATTGTTATTTTCTACAGTTATCCAAATGGTATTAGGACCTAAGTTATCTGTCGTATTAATTTCATAATTTTCGGGATCTGTAATATTTGAATCTGGAAAATTTACAGGGTTATTGGAATAATAGGTCACCGAATAATCAGAACCAGACTGACCGTTTAGAGCAATAGTAGTATTACCACCAGCATTTGTAAGATCTATAAGTTCCGTCGAGTTATTATCAATACATTCATCCTCTAGGAGGTAACCAGTGCTTGCTATATCTACTTCATAAACTTCAATATTAAATGACGCAATAGATGTACAACTTGCATTAACTTGATTGGCGAGCTCTACATAAATATTATATTGGTTACTTGGACTATCTAAAGGATAGTTTTGTGGATCTGTAATTTCATTCGATAAAACTCCAGTTCCTGTGTCGTAGTTGTCATAATAGCTAATATCAAAACCAGAAATAGAATTAAAGCCTCCAATACTTGTTAGGTCATACGTTGTTTGATTATAGTTACAGAGTATGATATCTTCGGGGTTGTCTGGATTAACAGCTTCAAGATAAATAACTTCTGCACTTGCTGTTAAATCACAGTTACCACCAACTGCATTAATCATATAAGTCCCCGATTCTGAGACATTCAAAAATCGTGAATTTGAATCTGGGATAGCAGTCATTGTGCCATCATCTTCAATTTCAAACCACTCATAATTCACAATAACACTATTGTTTTCAATAACCTCAGCTTCCAGAAGCAAGTCCTCGCCTTCACAGGGATAATAGGTATCGGGATCTAAGATCAACTCAATATCGCTTTCATAAACTACTTCAACTTCATCGGTAATCGTAGTGACGTTACAACCATCATTATAGGTAACCTCAGCAGTAAAAACACGGTTCTGAGTGACTTGTGGACTAAAGTTCTCTGATGCACTGACCACATTACCGCTTTCATCTAACCATGCAAACGTGGTAATACTATTACCACCATCTGGTATAAAACGCCAAGCTTCATTTTGCGCTTGCCATGAGGCGCCTCCAGAGTTTCTTCCTGGTGCAACATAAGCTAAAGAAGCATCTTGGTTTTGTATACCTATTACTGAGCTCCCATTATTCCAACTACATAAATCTTTGTTTTGTACATACACTTCAATCACATTGGTGGTTTGGTATAAAATAATTTGAGACGTTTGTAATTGGTCTGTACAACCGTACTGAGACGTGTTGTAAATATTAAATACAAACCGATCACTCTTATTATCATCACTTTCTAAAAACCCAAAGTTAATTGAGTAACCTGCGGGTGATGCACCGGGAAATAAATCTTGCATCACTCCAAAAATAGCATTGATAAATGGAGGCTGATCCCCGCCACCATCTCCAGGGACAGCTTGGTTGTAACTCCAACCTGCAAAACCTAATGGTGTATAACGCTCAGATCCTTGACCTGTTCCTGCTATATCAAAAGAAACCGCACCATTATCGGTAATAATAACATCATCGTAACAGTTTCCAAAAAAATTAACTTCATAAGGCAAGGTTAATACGCTAGACCAATCATCGTCTGAATTCAACTCAACAAATGGGGTTGATAACGAACCGTAACATGGTTCGAAAATATATGGTAAGTTAGATGGAAACTCGCTACTAATATCTTCAACTGCATAAGCCGTAGACTCCTTAACATCGAGGTAAGTCGCTTCTAAATTTACGGTAACAGGTGTCCCCGGTTCTTCACAAATCCGAACCGTCTCTCCAGCATCTAAGTTTACCGATCCTGGACTTGAATTAGG
>CBFHLF010000268.1:0-336 GCA_965656555.1 uncultured Acidiluteibacter sp.
GAAAAACATAGGGGTAAAACGCGAGACAAATGTAAATTACGGAAATTATGGAAGTTGGCGTTACGAGCGAAATATCTGCTCATCAGTTGAGAATTTGATTGATTTAAGCAATGCTAAGTAGAATAAGTATACATGAAAGTTGCTAAATTTTGGCCTCATTTTAATAAAAAAAAATGAGGCCTTTTTTGTCCAGAGATGCTAAAAGAATCGATTAAATTATGTAAGCGTTTTGGCGGTAATGTTCGTTATGAAATATGTGGTTGTTGTAAATATCTTTTAATCATAACATTAAGTTATGTACAATGCGCGCTAATATCGCTTAGTTATCCAGTTTAA
>CBFHLF010000268.1:346-2561 GCA_965656555.1 uncultured Acidiluteibacter sp.
GCCCATATTCCTCCAAGATTGGACAAGTGACTTTTCTGACTTTAATACTGCTTCAACTGCAGCATGAGCTACTTGAGCTGCTGCTTTGCCTTTTGACATTTTAAGGTCTGTCCTTACAATAATTACTTGTTTTAATTCTGCCATTTAATTTATATGGTAAGTTTTTGTTTATAAGTTAGTTGTTTGGTTTTTAAAGCTCGCTTGTTACGCTCAGTTATCCATTTTAATAACCTAACTTTGCAGTTCAATAAAATTAACAACACTTGAATAAATTTTCAGCATTAGGGCTTTCAGATTCACTGACGAGATCCCTTCAAGACATGGGGTTCGAATCCCCATCAGAAATACAGGAAAAAGCGATACCTGTTCTAATCAAAAATCAAAATCACTTTATCGGTCTAGCACAAACAGGAACAGGAAAAACTGCTGCTTTTGGTTTACCGCTAATTGATCTGATTGATGTAAATGATCGCCACACACAAGCGATTGTCCTAGCACCTACAAGAGAGTTAGGTCAGCAAATTGCCGTGCAATTTCAAAACTTTTCTAAATACTTACCTGAAATTAAGGTATTGGCTGTTTATGGAGGAGCTCCTATTTCTAATCAAATTAGAGCACTGAAAAATAAACCACAGATTATTATCGCTACCCCTGGTAGAATGATCGATTTGTTGAATCGGAAAGCATTGAACATCAGTAAAATTCGGTACGTGGTACTCGATGAGGCGGATGAGATGCTAAACATGGGTTTTAAAGAAGATTTGGATGAAATTTTAAAGCATACACCTGAAGAGAAACTTACATGGTTATTCTCTGCGACGATGCCTAAAGAGATTCGCAGAATCGTAAAAACCTATATGCATGACCCTGTAGAAATTGCTGTGAACTCAGGAACTTCTACCAATAAAGATATTGAGCATCAATATGCTGTTGTTAAAGTTTCTGATAAAACAGAAGCAATCAAACGAATCATGGATGTGACACCTAAGATGAAAGGAATCATCTTTTGCAGAACGAAAAGAGACACTACAGCGCTTTCTGATGAATTAAAGTCTGCAGGCTACCACGTAGATGCCTTAAACGGAGATTTGTCTCAGGCACAGCGCGATCGAGTAATGCGCCAGTTTAAAGCACATGCTCTTCAAATGGTAGTGGCTACGGATGTGGCTGCCAGAGGGATTGATGTAGATAACTTAACGCATGTGATTCACCATGCATTGCCAGATGATATTACGTATTACACTCATCGAAGTGGACGTACCGGTAGAGCCGGAAATAAAGGAATTTCAATCGCATTCATTTCATCTCGAGATCAACGAAGACTGAGGGACATCGAGCGAAGCTTGGATGCAGGTTTTACTAAAATAGATATTCCATCTTCGAAAGATATCGCTGCAAAGCGAATCGCTCAGTGGGCAGAAGTTTTGGCAAAGTCAGAAGTGGATCAAAATATTAATCACGATTTATTGCAATCCGCTTTAGATACCTTAGGTAGCTTCTCAAAAGAGGAGCTCATCGCTAAATTAGTTGCGAATGAGGTTGCTAGCTTAAAATTAGACAAGTCCAATCGAGACTTAAACGAGAAAGAAGGTAAGCGAGGTAGAAGAGATGATGGACCTGATAGAGGTGGAGATCGAAGAGGAAGTAGTCGTGATCGCCGAGCTAGAAGAGAGCGGGATGGTAAAAGTGATCGAAGAGAAGGGAGAGAAAGTAGAAGAGATTACAGTAGACCAAAAGAATGGATGATGCTAAATATTGGTAAGCAAGATGCCGTTCGAAAAAAAGATTTGGTTGAGTTTATTGCCGGCGAAGCTAAAATAGACCGAAGAGATATCGGTGATATCGTGCTGAAGAAAGATCGTTCTTACTTTGAAATTGAAAAAAGACAAATGGATCGTGTTTCCAAAAGTTTAAAAAACTTTCCGTTAGACGATAGAAAACTAGAAGTGAGCCAAAGTACCCCTAGCGGTAAATAATAGCTTTCACAAGGTAATATTAAACCACCATTTGATGCATATGCATTCCAATGGTGGTTTTTTTTGGTAATGACTTCAGGTTATGCACCGTACTATTAAAGTAGGGTGCAACGTTAGCGGAATACAGTAACATAAAAATATTTTGAAAATAAGTGACTTAAAAAGTTTTTACATCAAATATTACCTTAACTTTGAAGCTGAATTAAAATTATTATAATGAAAGAAGGAAAAGTAAAATT
>CBFHLF010000269.1:0-2560 GCA_965656555.1 uncultured Acidiluteibacter sp.
ATAATATTCCAGGTGAGCCGCTCGGAGAATTATTGATAAGTCATTCGCATTTTGCTGCAGCCTCTAAAGGGTTGAAACTGTTTTTTAAAGGAAGTACAGCTCATGCAGCTGAACCTGAAAATGGTAAAAATCCTTCTTTTGCAATTGCAAAACTAATCGATCACATTGGACATTTGGAGGTAGCAAATAATCGAGAAAGCTATGCGATTGCTACCATTATTCACCTGAAAGTTGGTGAAGTTGCTTTCGGCGTTAGTCCTGCTGATGGAGTTATCATGTTAACTCTTAGAAGCTTTACTGATAATGCTTTAAGTCAATTGACAAGTCAATTAATACAAAAGGCTCATGATCTAGCAGAAGAGTTTGGGCTCACGTTTTCGCATCAAGAGAATGAAGTATTTCCTGCTACTATCAATCATGAAGCGCAGGCAAACCACTTGATAGAAGTTGCAGATAAACTCGACCTAACACATCAGTTAATAGATGCACCATTTAAGTGGTCCGAAGATTTCGGGCATTATTTAAAAAAGATCGATGGTGTATTTTTTGGATTAGGTTCTGGTGAGGATCAACCAGTTCTGCATCACGAATCGTTTGATTTTCCTGATGAGCTAATTCCTTATGGCTTTTCAATTTATCAATCTTACTTACAAAAAAACCATTATTAGTGTTTCAAACATCCTATATAGAATTAAGCCAATCAGCATTGGCACACAATTTCAACTATTTAAAGAACATAGTTGGCCCTGATACAAAAATAAGTACAGTGATTAAGGGGAATGCTTATGGTCACGGTATTGCTGATTTTGTTAAGATGATGCTTGAAGCAGGTCAAGATCACTTTTCTGTTTTTAGTGCAGATGAAGCGTTACTTTGCAGAGAGGTGGCCCCAGATGCTTCAATTCTGATCATGGGTATGTTAGAAAATGAAGAGATATCATGGGCATTGAACAATAATATCGAATTTTATATTTTTGAGCTAGATCGCCTAGAATACACACTTAAGGAAGCGGGTCGATTGAGTAAAAAAGCGCTTATCCATCTGGAGTTGGAAACCGGAATGAACCGTACTGGACTGCGAAAAGAAGAGGTAAAAGCAGCCATAAAATTACTTAAATCAAGTGATGATTATCTTTTAAAGGGCATTTGTACCCATTATGCAGGGGCCGAATCGATTGGAAATTACAAACGGATAAAAGATCAAATAAAGTCATTTAAGCAACAAGTTAAACAGCTTCAACGTCATGGATTAATTGCAGAAAGGTATCATTCTGCATCATCAGCAGCTACGCTTACTTATCCGCAAACACGTATGGATATGGTGCGTATTGGTATATTAAGTTATGGATTTTGGCCGAGTACAGAAACCTTTATCCAATGCTTAAAAGGTAAAGAAGATAAAACAGATCCTTTGAGAAGAATCTTATCATGGAAGAGCAAAGTTATGAGCACTAAAATGGTAGAAACGGGTGAGTTTATCGGGTACGGCACTACTTACATGGCCAGAGAAAATATGAAAATAGCAACTGTTCCTGTTGGTTACAGCCATGGCTATAGTCGTTCACTCAGTAATCAAGGGCGTGTGTTGGTAAATGGAGAGCGTGTAAGTGTAATTGGAATAGTAAACATGAACATGCTTGTGATTGAAATTACGGATATTCCAGAGACTAAAAAGGGAGATGAAGTGGTATTAATTGGCAATCAAGGAGATCATAACCTATCTGTCTCTTCTTTTAGCGAACTAAGTGATCAACTAAACTACGAGCTATTAACACGCCTCCCACATAATATCCCTAGAATAATAATTAAATAGAATTTATGGCATTTATAACCCTAAATAAAGAAAAGTTAGCCCACAATTATCAATTTTTAAATGATTTATTCACGACCAATGATATCGAATGGGGAGTAGTGACAAAGCTGCTCTGTGGAAATCCTGCATTTTTAGAAGTGCTGCTAAATATGGGCGTTAAGGAAGCCCATGATTCGAGAATTTCTAATTTGCGTGTGATTAAATCGATAAATCCTGAGATACAAACCGTTTATATAAAGCCTCCTGCAAAACGCAGCATTCATAAAATCGTCAAATTTGCTGATGCGAGTTTTAATACAGAATTAGATACCATTCGCATGCTATCAGAAGAGGCGGTAAAGCAAAACAAAACCCATAAGGTAATTATCATGATAGAAATGGGTGATTTACGTGAAGGGGTAATGGGTGAGGAATTAATTGACTTTTATGGTGATATATTTAATTTACCAAATATAGAAATAACTGGAATTGGGACCAATTTAAACTGCCTTCACGGTGTAATGCCTTCGCCTGACAAGTTGGTGCAACTGAGCTTGTATGAGCAATTGATTGAAGCTAAATTCAACAAAAAGATTCCATATGTTACAGGAGGTACTTCGGTGGTTATTCCATTACTTTTACAGCGAATGTTACCTGCAGGGATTAATCACTTTAGGGTAGGAGAGATGCTCTATTTTGGAAATAACTTATTTACTGAATCACCTGTGGATGGAATGTATACGGATGTAATCAAACTGTATGCTGAGA
>CBFHLF010000270.1:0-2504 GCA_965656555.1 uncultured Acidiluteibacter sp.
TATTTCGCTTACAGTAATTTTGTAGCAGCACCAAACGAGCAAGAAGCAAAAGAAATGATGTTTATGGCTGAGCAGTATTTTCAGCAAGATTCATTGAATAAAGCAATTTATGGTGATGGCGTAAATATGGGCTTTTTAGCTATTGAAGATAACTATGGTAGTACCAAAGCAGGAAATTTGGCTAATTATTACTTGGGTATTTCTTACCTTAGAAGCGGTCAATATGAGCCAGCTATTGAAGCACTAGAAGATTTTTCAAGTGATGACGTAATGTTGAGTGCAATAGCACTTGGTGCTCAAGGAGATGCTTACATGGAGTTAGGCGATAAATCTAAAGCAGCAAGTTTCTACAGCAAAGCGGCAAAAGCAAATGCAAACGAATTTACATCTCCGATCTATTTGATGAAAGCAGGAATGGCGTACGAAGCGATTGGCGAGTATAAAGATGCTTTATCTGCTTATAAAACAATTAAAAAAGATTACAATAAAACCCAAGAAGGTGCTGAAGTTCAAAAGTACATAGCACGGGTGGAAACTTACCTAAACTAAAAGCTAATTTATGGCAACAGCCAATTTATCAGCATACAATATAGAAACAGTTCCGAATGCGCAGACGATGCGATTCGGAATTGTTGTTTCTGAGTGGAACGAGAAAATTACTTCAGGCCTTCTTTCAGGTGCCAAAGCTACTTTATTAAAGCATGGTGCAATTGAAGAAAATATTGAAATAATTACCGTCCCTGGTGCATTTGAGTTACCTTCAGGAGCTCAAACACTTTTAGAGTATACGGAAGTAGAAGGTGTTATTTGTTTAGGTTGTGTAATTCAAGGAGAAACAAAACACTTTGACTTTGTTTGTCAGGGAGTGACAAAAGGAATTGTAGATGTTAGTTTGAATTATGGCAAACCCGTAATATTTGGTGTGCTGACGGATAATACCGAGCAGCAAAGTATTGATAGAAGTGGAGGCAAACTCGGTAATAAAGGTGATGAAGCTGCAATAACTGCTATTAAAATGATTGATCTGAAACGCAGGTACCAGTCATAATCACAAATCTAGCTTTACTAGCTCTGCCTCTATTTCGTGTTCCATTACCAATTGTTCAGTAAATTTATTTTGACCGTAAGGTATTAGTATAGTAAAAGATCCATCTTGCATTTTAGCAAGCATGGATAACAATTTCCATTTGCTCACAATAAATGTGGAATCGTCAGTTCGCTGAGCTACCTCAAAATAATGCTTCTTATCTCTGCTCTTTGCTGTGATATCAGGGGTAAATGTTACATCCTTATTTCGCATAGTATATTGAAATGGACGTTCGTAACCCTCTACAGTGCTTTTGATTTCTTGATATCCTCTAACCGTAACATAGTTTAAAGCAGCGTCCATTAATCCTTCGAATTTCTCATTTTTTCGTGATTCTTTTAACATAATTAATTGATTTACGGGATTTATAAGCAGTGCACAAAAAACATTCCGATACATCTTGAAGAACTAGTTAACTAGTCATGGCTATCTATCACCTAATATCACCTTCCTTTTATCTGTTGAATTGATGACTCATATTGTCTATAAATTTCAACAAGAACAAATACTGGATGAAGAAATATTACAGGCACGTTGAACCTAACTATTTTTGGTTTTAAAAATACAATTTAACATATTTGCTATAGTTTATTTGAATCTACAACTTATATATCCATTATTTACTTATGAAAGTTAAAAAGTATATCCCTTACCTACTCGTCTTTTTTTCTTTTTTACTTTATGGCAATACACTTACTAATGGATATGTACTAGATGACTTTTCGCTAATAAAAGAAAATTTTGTAGTAAAAGAAGGAGTAGATGCTATTTCAACAATTTTCAAGACTCATTACCGGTATGGGTACGGTTTTCAAAATGGATCTCTCTATCGACCAATGGCACTTTCTATTTTTGCCGTTGAATGGGAGTTATTCCCTGATCAACCTTGGTTTGCTCACTTGGTAAACGTTCTTTTGTTCGGCTTTACTATGATGATGCTGTACCGATTATTAATCAAATGGACTACTCAGGTTATCGCACTAATAACGACGTTGCTGTTTATTGCACATCCTATCCACACAGAAGTAGTAGCCAACATAAAAAGCTTAGATGAGATTTTGGCCTTCCTTTTTTTGATTTTAATGCTTAGAACAGCTCATAATTATGATGACTCTTCAAAGAAAATACACCTTTTTCAGTCGCTCTTCTTATTTTTTTTAGCCTTACTGACAAAAGAAAGTGCCATCACTTTTATAGCACTAATTCCCCTTTCGTTTTACGTTTTTAAAGGCACCACAGTAAAGTATAGTTTTCAAAAAGTCCTGCCTTACTTATTGGTGCTCATCCCCTACTTTACTATTCGATATAATGTTTTAGGTTCCTTTACTTCTAAAGCCCCTGTAACGATAATCGATAACATGCTTCTTGGAATTGAATCAGCAACTAATTTATTCGCTACTAAGGTCTATCTACTTGG
>CBFHLF010000271.1:0-2446 GCA_965656555.1 uncultured Acidiluteibacter sp.
TCCATTAAATAATGAAAAGAATCCAAATAAATGATAGGCATTATACACAGTGGCATCATCTAAAATAATAAGGTTTTGGTCAGGTCCACCACCTCTAACATATAAGCCACTGTTCCCTTCACTTCCAGATTGCACACCAGGCATAAGTTGAATTACTTTTAGCACATCTTTCTCTCCTAGTAAAGCAGGTATATCTTTTATTTGATTTATAGGAATTTCGATTACGCTCATTTGTGAAGTCTCGCTAATTTTTTCTTCTCGAGTTCCAATAATTTGTACTTCGTCAAGGTTATTATCTGCTGCTATTTCAACAGTCAAATCAATATTTTTAGATAAATCAACCTTAAATGAGCGTGGCTGAAAACCCACATATGAAAAAATTATTTCAAAAGAATCTTCAGGAAGTGTAATCGAATAAAAACCATAGTTATTGGTCGTTGTTCCAATTTTCAGTGAAGGAATATAGACACTTGTACCTACTAGGAGTTCTCCACTACCCTGTTCTTTTACATACCCACTCAGGGTATACTTTTCTTTAGACTCATTTAAGGTACTCGTTTGTGCTACTAAAAGATGAATACAGCTAAAACAAATCAATAGAAACAGAAGTATATTTTTCATTTGTCTGGCGTAAAGAGTTTTCAGTTTTTGAAATTAATCATGCCGAAATTACCAAAAAAAGTGGCCATTTCTAATATATTTATTAAACTGAAATACAAAAACTTAACCCTTAAAACGACCAATTTAATTTTACTCTTTATGCATGTGGTTAGGCAGTATCCCTAGTTTCTCAAGAATAGCTTCTGCTGCTCTCTCTCCTGCAATCATGGCGGCATTAAGCGAACCATTTAACAGAACGTCGCCTGCTAAGAATACATTTTCGAGCAATTGCGTTTCGGTTGCAGGCAATTCATATTGAACATTTTCAAGTTGTGGTAATGCTTTTGGTATTGTAAATGACTTTAGAACCGTTGAAACTGAAATGCCGCATAAATGGTTCAACTCTTCTGTAATGGCTTTTACCAATTGATCTTGATAAAGTCCTTGATCATTAATTACCGTTGCAGAAAGAATCTTCTTATGGTCGCCAGTTAGCGTGTTAACATAATGCAGGTTATTAATCAGCTGTTTACCAGGTATCAGCCCAATAAGGCGTTCATTGATCACTTGATTTTCTACTTCCAAGTAAAAGCAATAACAGGATTTCCATGCTGTCTTTTGGTTGTTCAAGTTAGCAATTAGCTGGCTAGCCTCTGTCGCAACAATGGTATAATCACTTTCTACCAATGGTAACCCTTCGATCGTCAGACCATTTGTATCTACCTTGTTAACTGCCACATTAAAATGGAAGGTGGTATGTTTTAACTGGGCTTTTAATTGCTGAGGAATGGCTTCAATTCCTGCTTTCGGGACGCTTGCTTGCCCTTCAGCGAACAACTTAAACACAAACTCAAACATTCGACTAGAAGTCTGGAGTTCCGTTTCTAAAAAAATACCACTGAAAAATGGCTGAAAAAATTGATGGATAATGGTGTCTGAAAAGCCTTTCTTTTTTAAATAGTCTAATGTGGTGGTTTCTTCTTTCTCAAATAGCTCTTCGATGGTCTGCTTTTTAAGTTCGTTGTTTAACCAAAAAACCTTGAGTTTGTCGGCTAGTGTAGCATGTTTACTAAATAGGGTTGGAAATAAAAGTTTAGCATCTCGAAGCGGATCTCCAAATTTTGTTGGCTTTTTATTGTCAAAGATAACGGCACCAGGTAGAAACGGTTGTAAATCGAGTGCTTCGTAATCCAAATACTTCTGAGCCATTGGATAAGCTTCTAGTAATACCTGAAAGCCGTGATCAAATACCAGATTACCCTCAGTAGACGTTTTTACTCTTCCCCCTACTCGATCAGTTTGCTCAAAGATGTGAGGTGCAAAACCAGCTTTTTCCAAAACAATGGCTGCAATTAATCCACTTACTCCTGCTCCGATTATATTTATGCGTGTATCCTTTACTGACATTTTTCTCGATTGTTTTTACCATAACCATTCAGTTGAATGACTGTTCAAAAATAATGGTATTCTTCTGTTAAATGAACTATTCATTTTTGCATTTAATTTTATCAAAAAAGGCAATCACTTTCGTGATTGCCTTCCCCTTAAAACTAACTAATTAATCAGTGCCTAAGCAGAGAACGTTTCGTGCTCTCCGATTTCGGCGCGTTCTCCTTTCACCCAAGCTTTTCCTAGCTCATAAAGCTGGGTTAATCGGTTTCCTTCATTGGTCCAATAGGCCGCTTTCTCCATTTCTACTTTGATTAACGAGATAGTTGGGTCGTCAAGACCTTCTGGGAACCAAGCCTTCACCATCGGGTTCATTAGTTCTTCCATTTTAGCTTTATCATGATGGATAGTTGCCTTACCAGATATACTCACGTATCCTTGGTTGGAAGTGTCCGCA
>CBFHLF010000272.1:0-2444 GCA_965656555.1 uncultured Acidiluteibacter sp.
TTTCAATAGTCGACCTTGTAGGTGTCCGCTTAGCATTCTTGGTTGTAAAACTTCTAAATGTGTTGCTCGATTTAGACGATACAGCACATCCGTTTCGTTGGATGTATGCTCTTCTGAGTATGTGGAGATATGTTCAGGTAAAAAATCCATCTATTTATTGATATAAGCTAAATGACTAAAATGATTTTCGTGCAGTATTTCGTTGGCAATGGTTAAAATCTCTTTACTTGAAATAGATTCTATTTTTGATATGATTTCTTCTAAGGTAGAAATTTTATTGTGTACTAGCATACTTTTACCGTAGGACAGCATCAACGATGCATTGTTTTCTCTGCTGAGAGCTAATTGCCCGATCAATTGTTTTTTGGCTTGCGAAAGTTGACGTGTGCCCAATTCTTTCGCTTGTAGCTTCTTAAGCGAACGCCTTACTACAGCTATGCTTTTTTCTAAATGCTGCTGATCAGTTCCTAAGTAGATGCTGAACAATCCACTATCCGAGTAAATGGAATAGTTGGACTCAATATTATAGGTATAGCCTAATTTTTCTCGAACTTCCATATTTAGAATACTGTTCATAGCTGGACCGCCAATCATATTATTCAACAATACGAGCCCATTTTTCTTATCTTCTTTACTGCCGTATGCTATATTTCCGGTAATGTAGTGACTTTGGTACGAATCTTTTAGTAAATCAGAATGGCTGCTTTGGTAAGTGCTGAATGGTTTTCTTTGGTGTGAACGGGTTTTCTGTATAGGCACTATAAAGTGCTTTTCAAGTGTTTCCTTTAATCTTTTTTCCGAAAACGCGCCTACACAGCTAATCACCATTTCATCAGCCGCATATAATCGAGACATGAATTCAAGAATATGTTCTTTGGTGAAGACCTTTAGGTGCTTTTCCGTTCCTAGAATGTTACTTCCCAGCGGATGCGCTCCAAATACTTGTTCTTCAAAATCATCATAGATTTGATCATAAGGACTATCTTGATAGGATGCGATCTCATCTATAATCACATCTTTTTCCTTTTCAATTTCTTTTGCAGGGAAAATGGAGTTAAAAGTTATGTCGGCAATAAGATCAGTTGCTCTATTTAAGTGTTCCTTTAAAAAGGAGGCATAAAATACAGTTTCCTCTTTTGTCGTATAGGCTTCTAACTCACCACCAACACTGTCGAGACGGTTTAATATATGAAATGCTTTTCGCTTTTTTGTTCCTTTAAAGATGGTGTGCTCTATAAAATGCGCTAATCCTTTTTCGTGTTCTTCTTCATCACGTGATCCTGCATTTATAAATAACCCGAGGTGTGCAACTTTGGTAGCTTTTACTTGCTTGTGCACCACGCGTATCCCGTTTGCTAACTTGAATTGTGTAAATTCCATACTTCAAAATTAGGGTTTAAGTAGTTTCTTAAGAACTTATTCCTAGGTTTTAATTTTCTAATCTGGTATTCAAAACCAATACCATCGTCTTTAGTTTAAATTTGATGTGGAAGGGAAGGAATAATGAAATAGGTAAGCGATATTCTAACGTCTAGTATATTGCCTCTAAAGTCTGACCTCTAACCTCTAAATTCTAAAATCCTGAACAATTGCAACAAAAACGATTGCAGGCAGGCAAGAGAATTAACAATTAAACATTAACAATTAAAACAAGTCTACTCAACTTGCATAGAATCCATCACATTCTCATAATGCTTAAATCGTTCCAGCACTTGTTTTACGTAATAGTAAGGTTCTCTCCCACGACAATACCCGTGACGAACAACAGGATCTTTATAATACTTAGGCTTAGATTTATTCTTCAGCATGATATCTACGTTTCCATCCCAAATAGTTGGATCTAAATCATACTTTTCTGCTAGACGCATAGCATCCCAAATATGTCCGAGTCCGACATTGTAAGCAGCTAGTATAAACTTTTTTCGTTCTGATGGATCGATCACTTTTTCTTGTAGTTCATTATCCAAGTATTTTAAATACTGCATGCCCGCTCCTATCTGATCTGCATTTGTAGCAGTGCTATCAAGCCCAAATCTAGCGGCTGTAGTAGGCATAAGTTGCATAAGCCCAGAGGCGCCTGCCCAAGAAACTGCTGTAGAGTCAAATTGAGATTCCTGGTAAATCATCGAAGCAATCAAACGCCAATCCCAATTGATGATTTGAGATTTTTCTTTTATAACGTCATCAAAAGGAGAGATGATTCCGCTTTTTGCAGAGTAGAAATCACTGACAACTCGGTTTCTATACGAGTATTGATTCTTAAAGTACTTATTGTAGATATATTTAAACTCGCTCGTTCTTTTATAATCTGTCAACCATGCATCGATGGTATCCGCTAGTCTAGTTGAAGACTTTCTTACAGCCCAAGAAACCCGTTGTTTCAAACTTACTGCCAGTGATGCATCTATATTATTATGAAAAGAGGTGTTAATTCGAGCTATATT
>CBFHLF010000273.1:0-2440 GCA_965656555.1 uncultured Acidiluteibacter sp.
AGGATCAGGCACGGTCTATTCTTTTGATGAGTCAAACCCAGAGGAATACGTGCTTCAAGATTCAGTGACTTATGGCAGCGGAGAGGTTTACAATACATTTGCCAACATAGAGCCACGCCTTTCAGTGCGCTATTTACTGAATGAGTTTAGTTCCTTAAAAGCAAATTATCAGCGAACTGCTCAGTACATTCAACAAGCCGTGAACAGCACCTCTTCATCCCCTTTTAACTCTTATTTTGCCTCCGGGCCTAACATTAAGCCGCAACTTTCCGATCAAGTATCTGTGGGGTATTTTAGAAATTTTAAGGATAATCAGTACGAGTTTTCAGCAGAAGCCTATTATAAAACCATGCAGAATGTGATTGATTTTAAAGATCATGCAGAAATCTTTTTTAACCGATACGTAGAAGGAGAAATACGAGTGGGGTCTGCAGAGGCTTACGGGCTTGAACTGATGCTACAGAAAACAAGTGGTAAGCTAAATGGATGGGTAAGTTATACCTTATCTCGGGCAGAGCGCGATATTCCTGAGATTAATCAAGGTGAACGCTTTTTGGCGCCGTATAACCGCACACATGACATATCGGTGATGGTTAATTACGAATTATCTGATCGGTGGCAGTTCGGTTTAGTTTGGGTGTTTGCAAGCGGCCGCCCCATCACTGTGCCCAATGGAAAATTTGAATATCGTGATACCTATATTCCTACCTACTCTGATAGAAATACGGAACAAATGCCGAGTTATCATCGCATGGACTTAACCGCTACTTACTTTTTGAAAGATAAAATGACCTTTGGGGGAAAGGTAAAATGGCAAAGCAATTTGAACTTTTCACTTTTTAATGCCTACAATAGATTTAATGCATTTACGATCAACTTTAAACGAAGAGAAAATACACAAACCACTTTTGCAGAAAAAGTCTACTTCTTTGGTATAGTGCCGTCGGTAACCTATAATTTCAAATTTTAATGAAACAGTACCTTACATATAGCGTATTTTTTTTGCTGCTGCTTACAACAGCATGCACGGAAGAGATTGAGTTCGATTTATCCGGCGAGTCCACTAATTTGTTGGTAGTAGAAGGGACATTAACCAATGAAGCTAAACAGCATGAGGTATTATTAACCCGCAGTACGTCCTTCTATCAACCCAATGAAGCTCCTGCTGAAACGGGTGCAAAAGTAACCGTGGTGGGAAATAATCAAACGATATTATTTGACGAGGTATCGCCTGGAGTATACAAAAATTTAGCTGCAGACTCTGGAGTAATTGGGGCAACCTACACCCTTCAGATTGAATTGGCTAATGGAGAGCAGTATACAGCGACAGAAACCATGCGAAGAAATACACAAATTGATAGCATGTCCTATGAATATTTGCCATTCGCATCGTTGTATAATCTTGAAATTTGGACGCAAGAGCCTGCAGGAATGGGTGATAGCTATTTATGGCATGTTTATATTGATGGGGAATGGGTTAACGACACGCTACGGTACACCTCTTTTCAAAATGATGATTTCGTGGACGGTTCATACATTGACGGAGGAACAATCTACCAAATTCGTGAACCCTCTTTTTTAGATTACAACTTCTCTCCACCAAGAAAGAAAGACAGTATTCGTGTAGGAATAGAGACTTTGCATGTAACGGAGGATTTCTATTCTTTTGTGGTTACCTCCTTACTGGAAACTGAATTTAGAGGGACCCCTTTTGATGGTCCGCCTGCCAATGTGCGAGGAAATATATCTAATGGAGCCTTGGGATACTTTTCGGTAACTTCCCTTTCTAATCGATACGAATTTACCATAGTGGCAGAACATGACTAAAAACTTGAAAAGGCGTTGCAGTTGGGTTTCTCAAGATCCGCTTTATGAGAACTATCACGATAAAGAGTGGGGTGTGCCCCAGCGAGATGATCGGGAGTTGTTTGAATTGTTGATGCTAGAAGGTTTTCAGGCAGGTCTTAGTTGGATTACTGTTCTGAAGAAAAGAGAAAACTTTCGCAGTGCTTTTGACGAGTTTCAACCCGAAGTTATCGCTGCATACGACGATGATAAAGTGGAAGAGTTGATGAAGAATGAAGGAATTATTCGACATCGAGGTAAAATAAATGCAACAATAAAAGGGGCGCAAGTTTTTCTTTCTTTTGGTGAAGAAGGCAAGAGTTTTAGTCACTTTTTGTGGTCTTTTGTCGATCATCAGCCCATCATTAATAATTGGACAAGTATACGAGAGATACCTACTTCTACAGAGGTCTCTGTGGCGATGAGTAAGGCTTTAAAGAGGAAGGGTTTTAACTTTTGTGGGCCAACCATTTGTTATGCCTTTATGCAAGCTGCCGGTATAGTAAATGATCATACATCAGACTGTTTTCTTGCTCCGCATTAATAGCTTAGTTGGTATTTTTTTCCTCAGATTTTTTCCGTTCGATTATAGATG
>CBFHLF010000274.1:0-2437 GCA_965656555.1 uncultured Acidiluteibacter sp.
ATGCTTAAATAAAAACCGGCGGTCAGCCCCTATGCTTAGTGAAGCGATCGACGAATTTTTAACGAGTTCTTTTTCATTGTCTGTGTGCCATCCCATACCCTCATCTCCATTATGGTAGAAATTAAGTAAACAACTATTGTAGGTTTCCTTGGTAACAGTTTCAATCAATTCTTTAATATCCAGAAGTAGAGGCGTAAAAAGGGCAGCAGTTTTTGTTTTTTTAGAATATGTATATTCGAATGGATCACTGCCATACCACGCCACCTTTCTGTCAGTAGTAATTACTTTACCAAACATAACCAACTCGTCTCTTTTCCATAAAATCTCTTTACTCAATCGTTCAAAATAGTCATTGCATTGCTGTGGGGTCAATACGGAAGGATGATAAATGGCTAAGCCGTCTGACTTAACGACAGGTATAGGTGAAGTGTCTTCAAAGAGCTGCATGATGGCTGTATTTTTTGGTATATCTGTATGCGTTTAACTCGGGTAGTTTTGAATATCAGATAGATTGAATTTAGTTCCGCAATGACGACAATAATTGGCTTCTATATCATTTTTTGTTCCGCACTCTTTACATTCCAAAGGTGAGTCCTTCGTTTTTGACATAGCAACAGTAACTATTCCGGTTGGAACGGCAATAATAGCATATCCGATTATCATCGCAGCAGAAGAAAGAAATTTACCAAGGATAGTATGTGGGACTAAATCTCCATATCCAACTGTAGTAATTGTTACAATTGCCCAATAAATACTCTGCGGAATGCTTGTAAAACCCTCTTCCCCTCCTTCAACAACATACATAATTGTACCCATTAATGTAACGATGGTAAGAACTGCAGTAAAAAAAATACTTATTTTATATAGGCTTGATTTTAATGCTGTTATCAAACCTTGCGCTTCACTACTAAATCGCACTAGCTTTAATATTCTAAAAATTCGCAAAAGACGAAATATTCTTACCACTAATAGGTAATGATAGCCTTCTGTAAATAGACTTAGATAGGTAGGTACAATAGATAGTAAATCGATAATCCCCCAAAAGCTAAACATGTACTTTAATGGTTTGGGACTAATCCACAAACGCAAAATGTACTCTATTGTAAATATGAAGGTAAGAACCCATTCAATAGTATAAAACTCGAAGCTATAGTTTAATCCAAACTCTGGTACACTTTCGAGCATCACTACAATAACACTGAGTAGAATTATCCAAAGCAATGCAATATCAAAACGTTTTCCTGCTTTCGTATCTGTTCCAAAAACAATGTGGTATAACTTACTTCTTAATTCCATAATGCCATTTTAATGCTAAAATAGGGTAAAGCGATGACAAGCCCAATAGGATTACTTCACTTTAAAACCTGACTTAATGAATTGAAAGAATGAATCCCGTTCTTTTTTATCGGTAAAAACACTGAGAACCTGTTGGGTGAATGTTTTTTGAAGTTTTCGTTCGGCTTCTATTTCTCTTTGTATGTTTCTCGGTGTAATTTTTTCCCCCTCTAACTCATGATTGTGGCGTCCATCCACAGATGATTTACCCGTGCGTTCTTGGTTTAAACGATCAGCTTTTTCAAAATTTCGTTTGGCTTTATCAATGTAGCCCAACTTCTCTTGGAGCAATCCTAAGTTATTGTGAGCAATGTCGTCTTCAGGATCTAAGTTTACAGCAACTTGATAGTCTTCAATGGCACCTTCAGTATCTCCAAATCTATCTTTAGTATATGCTCGACTTGAATAGCGGTAACTATTTTGTGGCTGTAATTCAACAGCTTTGTCCATGTCTTGCAATGCTTCCTGTTTATTTCCTAGGTGTAAATGTAGTACACCACGTTCGCTAATTAATTCTGCTGAGTCCGGATATTCAGTAATTGCCTTACTTAACAGTTCACCTGCAGCTTTATATTTTTGTTCTTTTAACAAGGCTATTGCCTTGGCACGATAATTCATTGGGTCCATATGACTACATTTATTTTACAAAACTAAGATTATAACACATGAAATCGAAAATTGCTTTAGTACTTGGTGCAACTGGTTTAGTAGGTCAAGAGTTAATTGACTTATTAACCGCTGACTCTTTATATCATTCTATTATCATTATCAATAGAAGAGCGATAGGTTACGATCACCCAAAAATTCAAGAAAGGGTAATTGATTTTGATTTCATTGATTCAGAAATTAAACAGATCAATGCTACTGATGTTTTTTGCTGTATAGGAACTACAATTAAAAAGGCAGGAAGTAAAGATGCTTTCAGAAAAGTGGATTATGATATTCCTGTTACATTTGGAAAAATCGCAGAAAAAAGTGAGGTAGACAGCTACACAGTTATTTCCTCTATGGGAGCTAATGCAACTAGCAACAATTTTTATTCAAGTGTAAAAGGGGAGATGGAAAATCAATTATTGCCACTTATTATACCTAACTTAACAAT
>CBFHLF010000275.1:0-2428 GCA_965656555.1 uncultured Acidiluteibacter sp.
GCCTTGCATTCCGCCATGACCTCTTTCATCTGATCGGCAATGTCGGTCTTTTCGGCGTCGAGGCGTTCATAGCGTTCGATGAATTGGCGCAGTTCTGCGGCTGTTACTCGGTCGGTCATTGGTTAAACCCTCCACTCGTAGAGAAATGGAATTTGGTCGTCGAACCCACCGCCAGCAGGTGCGCCCTGGGGTTCCTGATAGCCGCCGGATTGGCCGGATTGCTGGGAGCCGCCAGGGGCATCAAGCAAGGTCAGTTCGCCCTTGTAGGGGCGTAGGACAACCTCCGTAGAATAGCGATCCTGCCCTTGCTGATCCTGCCACTTGCGGGTCTCAAGCTGGCCTTCGAGATAGACCTTGGAGCCTTTGCGCAGGTATTGTTCCGCAATCCGGCCCAGCGGTTCCGAGAAAATCGCGACCGAGTGAAACTCCGCCCGCTCGCGTTTCTCACCGCTGGCTTTATCCTTCCATGCCTCGTTTGTCGCAACACGGAGGTTCACGACCTTCCCACCGTTTTGGAAGGTCCGCGTTTCTGGGTCGCGGGCAAGATTTCCTAGAATGATGACCTTATTTACCGATCCCGACATAGGATTCCCCTTTTTGGATTTTTGTCACTGTTTGGCGGTTGATGTTCATGTTCTTCGAGATTTCCGAGTGGGGTATGCCTACCGCGAGGCGGCGTCTGACCTCTTGGACTTGATCTTCTCGAAGGTGCTTTCGACATCCACCCGCGCCACGACCTTTCAATTTCATGTCCTGCATGTTTTCCTTGCGCGTCCCAATAAACAGATGGTCTGGGTTGACGCAGGAGCGGTTGTCGCAGGAATGGCAAACGTCCATTCCATCTGGAATTTCAAATTCAAAAACCGCTCTTCTATTAAACATAAACTCAAGTGAACCATTAGGAACTATTCCTCCACCTGCTTTATTAAAGTATGATTTGATATTTGCAACCGTTCGCGTAGTATTGTCAGTAGCACATTCCACAAAAACAAGCACTCCATGTGGGCCTTTCCCTTCATAGTTTACCTCTACATAGTTTTCAGCGTCTTTTGCTTCAGCTCTTTTAATGGCATTTTCAATATTGTCCTTGGGCATATTTTCGCCCTTTGCGTTCTGAATGGCCGTTCTTAATTTGGCATTCATTTCAGGATCCATTCCTCCCTCTTTGGCTGCTAGTGTAATGGCCTTTGCAAGCTTTGGAAATACTTTAGACATTTTATCCCATCTTTTTTCTTTCGCGGCTCTTCTATATTCAAATGCTCTTCCCATAATAGTTGTTTTATACAGAATGCAAATTAAGTCATTCTTATTAATTTATTAAAGTGACAGAATAAATATAAATATGGCCGTCCTGAGTCTACTCAGCACTCAAATATGACCAAAATCGACATTTTCAATTCTTTTATATGGATTATTATACCGTTAACAGAATAGTTCCCGTCAAGCTAAATAAGCCTCTTATATTTGCCTCAGAGTTTTTGGTTAATTTGTATTAGGTTTTTAACCACAGGTCAGCAGGTTTGGTCGCCTGCTGACCTTCTTTTTTTTATAGCATTTTCTGCTTGCTCGCCTATATTCTTTATTTCTCCCTACTACAAATAAAAAGTGACCTAAGTAATAAACTTAAGCCACTTCTTAAAGAGATTCAATTTGCAAAATAAATATCAAAGTGGTAGATGGATAAACTATGACCAAGTAGCTATCCGATAAAACCACTACCTATTTAAGAACAACTGAACGAACTTTAATTTTTTAAACAGATGAGCAAAACTCTTTAATTAAAAGACTTTATTTGTAGTTCAAAAGGATGATTTCTAACTCTACAGACCAAAAACCTAATGACTAAAGTAACTGCAAGGATCTTAACTATTACTTATTTCACAATAATTAGTAGCTCCTTAACCTTATTCGCTAATACTAAAATTGATAGCTTAAAACACTTGCTCCAGAGAAGTGATCAAAAAACGATGCTTACTACACTTGACCACCTTATAAATGAATTACTGTATGTTGATAATCAAGAAGCATTAACTTATGCAAAAAAAGGCTTAAAGCTTTCTCAAGAAAATAAGGACACACTAGAAGTAGTATTTTATGACTATTTAGGTGAGATACATCGAAAGTTAGGAAACTATGATGTAGCGATTGAATACCTAAATAAGGGGCTTTTATTAAAGCAGCAGTTTAAAAACAAAAAAAGTATTGCTATTTCATTCAATAAAATTGGCAAAGTAAATGTAAACACAGGTGATTATGACTTAGCTATCCACAACTTCATGAAAGCTCTAAAGCTAATGGAAGAAATTGGCGATAAAGAAGGGCAAGCTTTTTACTTAAATAATATTGGTGTAGTATATGATTTTCAACAGATGTATTCAGAGGCATTATCCTTTTACAAAGCATCACTAGTGTTAAAAAAAGAGTTGAA
>CBFHLF010000276.1:0-2422 GCA_965656555.1 uncultured Acidiluteibacter sp.
TGTTTCTCCATTGGGTTGTCCTCCAACTAACTTTTGAAGACGACCATTAAACGTAGCAGAAACTTTTTTTCCTTCGTGATTTGTAATTTTAACGAAAAGAAATACTTCTGAAAACAATCCGTTACATTTATATCGCTATAAGCTAAGTAAAACAACGCCTTAACAATCTATCAATGAAACCTAACATCAATTGGCATGCAATTTGGTTATTTACAACAAAACAGATAACTATGAAAAAGCTAATTGGATTTACAGCAATATACATCTTAGGGAGCCTAGTAGGTTTTACCTCAGATTACCAACCGGGCATTTTTCAAGAAAACTTGGACAGCGCTCAATTTAGAACCATCAAACACCAGACTTTTCAGCCTGGTGAAAAATTAAAATACTCCGTTAACTACGGTTGGATGACAGCTGGAGAAGCCACACTTGAAGTAAAAAAAGCACCTCAGAAAATTAACGGTAGAGAAATCTACCGCATGATTGGGACAGGTGAAAGTGTGAACACCTTTGATTGGTTTTTTAAAGTAAGGGATCGATATGAAACGTATATGGACGCCGAAGCAGTTTTCCCATGGATATTTGTAAGACGGATTAATGAAGGCGGCTACAGCAAAGCGCAGGATTATCAGTTTTACCAGCATAAGCAAATCGTAAAAAATGAGAAAGACGAAACATACCAAGTTCCCCTTGGAGTTCAGGATATGTTGAGTGCATTTTACTATGCTAGAACTATCGATTTTACGAAAGCAAAAAAAGGCGATATTTTTACGATTCCGGCTTTTGTAGATGAAGAATATTACGATTTGAAAATCAAATTTGCAGGGATTGAGAAAGTAAAAGTCGATAAAGGTAAATTCAACTGTATGGTGTTTCACCCAGTGGTACAAACTGGTAGAATCTTTAAACACGAAGAAGATTTGACCGTCTACATTACGAACGACAAAAACAAAATTCCAGTATTGGCAAAAGCCAAGATTCTTGTAGGTTCTATCCGGATGGAGCTAGAAGACTACCAAGGTTTAGCTCATCCAATCGCAAAAGTAAATTAATGTAAAGAAGCTTCAACAAAATAGTTGAAGCTTCTTTTTTTGCTTCACATCATATTGTTTATAATTGGACAAAGGGTCTCGACCTGTTTCAAAGAAAGCGAGTATTTTTGTTGAAACATTAGCAAGTTATGAAGGAAGAGAACGCCACAGATAAATTCGGAGAAGACATAGTAGATAAGGTAGCACAGCTAAAAGAAAAATACGCTGTAATGGGCCAAGATTTGGGCGCTTACCTTGATGGGTTAATCTATGCAGATTATTTAACTTATTGGGATTATATCCACTTAGATACCTTATTAAGTTTACAATCTCCAAAGACGGCTTTCCCAGATGAGGAAATCTTTATCATGTATCATCAAATTACTGAGCTTTACTTTAAACTGAGCTTACATGAATACAAGCAACTAGCCATTAAAGAAAATCTTACTGGAGAATTTTTAACAGCTCGAGTTAAACGAATTAACAACTACTTTAAAGCGCTAACCGCTTCCTTCGAGATCATGATTGATGGTATGGAGCGTGAGCAATTCTTGAAATTTAGAATGTCGTTATTGCCTGCTAGTGGATTCCAGTCTGGTCAATACCGAATGATAGAAATTTGCTCCACTGACTTTAAAAACTTAGTAGACAAAGATTACAGAGACCAATTTGCAGACACAAAACTGACGGATGAGAACATCGAAAAGATGTACGAGTTTATCTATTGGAAGAAGGGTGCAACAGAATTAGCCTCAGGAAAGAAAACACTCACACTTTTGCAGTTTGAAAAGAAGTACAATAAGCAATTCATTGAATTAGCCAAAGAATTTAAAAACACCAATCTTTGGCATCTATTTGACGGCTTGTCAGCAGAAGAGCAAGAAAACCAGGACTTACGTGATCAGTTGCGCTTTTTAGATGTAAATGTGAACATTAATTGGCCACTAATGCATTATAAATCTGCCGTAAGGTATTTACACAAAGCACCAGAAGACATTGCTGCAACAGGCGGAACCAACTGGCAAAAATACCTTCCTCCTCGCTTTCAAAAACGTATTTTTTATCCAGAACTATGGTCAGCTGAAGAGCATGCAGACTGGGGAAAAGCATGGGTAGAAGAAAACGTATTTTTTAAAAAAGGAAAGTAGTTCCTGTTCCTGTTATCCGATAATATGATTAAAGTATAGTATATAAAATAGATTTTAAAATATAATCAACACATAACTCAGGAAATATAGAAATACAATTTAATTGGTGCTAAATAGGGCATTCTTTTTTAAACTAGATTTTTTTGTCCGCCAAAAAAACGAAACAAAAAAAACTCGTCCTTTGAATTTTTATTTTCTCCAAATTTTATAAATCCTAAGTTCAGCCGAGTGATCTCCAATCAC
>CBFHLF010000277.1:0-2381 GCA_965656555.1 uncultured Acidiluteibacter sp.
TGCTCCTCAATATCACGGTAGATTCTATTTTCAATGAAAATCTTCTCCAGAGATGAGAAATGCCATTGCTCCTGCAATTCTCCTTTTCGAATTTCCAGCTCCATTTGGAGCAAGTCCTTGGTCTGGAAGGTAGATATTCGCAATATTTCGGTAACGCCCAAAAATTTGGGTTTATTATCCTCAATCACTCCACTATTGGGAGAAATTGATACCTCACAGTCGGTAAAAGCATAAAGCGCATCTATCATTTTATCAGGAGAAACTCCAGTTGGAAGGTTGATGTTTATCTCTACATTTTCAGAAGTATTATCCTCAATACTCTTTACCTTAATTTTTCCTTTGTCATTGGCCTTAATTATAGAGTCAATTAAGCTAGATGTATTGGTACCAAAAGGAATCTCTGTAATAACCAGTGTCTTTTTATCAAGCTGGCTAATTTTTGCTCTTACCCTAACTTTTCCACCTCTTATACCATCGTTGTAATTGCTAAAATCTGCTGTTCCTCCTGTAATAAAATCAGGAACTAAGGTGAACGGTTTATTCTTTAAAATCGCTATAGATGCATCAAGTAGTTCGTTAAAGTTGTGAGGCAGCATTTTACACGCTAATCCTACTGCAATACCTTCTACTCCTTGAGCCAAAAGCAATGGAAACTTAACAGGCAAAGTTACTGGTTCTTTCCCCCTACTATCGTAAGATGCAGCCCATTCCGTGGTTTTAGCATTAAAAGCTACATCAAGGGCAAATTTAGATAACCTTACCTCTATATAACGAGGAGCTGCAGCTCGATCACCAGTTAAAATGTTTCCCCAGTTCCCTTGACAATCTAATAACAAATCTTTCTGTCCAATTTGGACCATGGCATCACCAATAGAGGCATCTCCGTGTGGGTGAAATTTCATGGTATTCCCAATAACATTGGCGACTTTATGGTATCGCCCATCGTCTAGTTCTTTAAGGGAATGAAGAATTCTTCGTTGTACAGGCTTTAATCCATCATTAACATGAGGAACAGCTCGTTCTAAGATTACGTATGAAGCGTAATCTAAAAACCACTCATTGTACATACCGGACACGTTGATCACATTCCCTAATTCGGAACTATCTGTTTGATCTACGCCATCTTCATCGTTTGGTAAATTGACGTTGTCGTCTTTTTCTTCTTCCATGCGCTTTAAAAGCTATTTTACGGCAATTTCTTCAATTAGATCTTGCTCTATCTTTAAGTTCTCAATAATAAATTCTTGTCGCTGAGGCGTATTTTTACCCATATAAAACTCAAGCAATTCATTCACGCTTTTTCCTTTTCCAATCACCACAGGCTCTAATCGCATTTCCTCTCCGATGAAGTTTTTAAATTCATCAGGAGAGATCTCACCAAGCCCCTTAAATCGGGTTATTTCAGCTTTCCCTTTGAGCTTTTCTATTGCCTCCGTTTTCTCTTCTTCGCTGTAGCAGTAAAAAGTTTGCTTTTTATCCCTTACACGAAATAAAGGCGTTGCTAAAACAGATAAATGCCCGTTTTTAACTAAATCAGGAAAAAACTGCAAAAAGAACGTAATGAGCAATAAGCGAATGTGCATTCCATCCACATCGGCATCTGTTGCTAAAACCACTTTATTGTATCGTAAATTATCTAATCCATCTTCAATGTTTAAAGCAGCCTGCAGTAGATTGAACTCCTCATTTTCGTAAACAATTTTTTTGGTTAGTCCATAAGAGTTTAACGGTTTCCCTTTTAAACTAAAAACAGCTTGAACATTAACATCCCTAACCTTTGTGATGGATCCAGACGCAGAGTCACCCTCCGTAATAAAAAGGGTACTTTCATCTGAGCGGTCTTTATCTTTATTGAAGTGAATTCTACAATCCCTTAATTTCTTATTGTGAAGGCTCACTTCCTTCGCGCGTTTCTTCGCTAGTTTTTTAATCCCTGCTAAATCCTTGCGCTCTCGTTCTGACTGTAATATTTTACGTTGAATAGCTTCTGCTACTTCCGGATTTCTATGCAGGAAGTTATCTAAGTATTTTTTCAAAAAGTCGTTTACAAATGTTCGCATGGTCGGACCTTCAGGGCCTACATCATTAGAACCTAACTTTGTTTTCGTTTGTGATTCAAAAACGGGTTCCATCACTTTTACAGCAATTGCCGCTACAATTGAAGAACGGATATCGACTGCATCGTAGTCTTTTTGATAGAAATCACGAATCGTTCGCACGTAAGCCTCTCTAAACGCTTGTTGGTGTGTACCACCTTGTGTAGTATGCTGACCATTTACAAAGGAGTAATACTCCTCACCGTATGAGCTTGTATGAGTGATGGCCACCTCGATATCTTCATCTTGCAGATGGATGATCGGATAAAGTGGCTCATCTGACAT